>JBBIOQ010000018.1:18437-46773 GCA_037443285.1 Sphingobacteriales bacterium
ACAAAGTATGGATGGATAGAGATAAAGATGGCATTCAGGATGCTAATGAAGCAGGCCTTTCCGGTGTAACCCTTTCATTATTTAATACTGCAGGAACCCTGGTGGCAAGTACTATTTCCGATGCACAGGGATTCTACAGGTTTGACAGGTTAGCTCCCGGACAATACAGGGTAGGGGTAACTACTCCTCCAGGGGCACTCATTAGCCCATTAGACCAGGGAAGTGACAATGAAGTAGACAACGACGTGTATAATATAGGTGCCAATTATGCACGTACGGATTTAATTACTGTGGCAGCGAACACAGCCATCGTTAATGTGGACATTGGCTTATACATGGCGCCTATGGTAAAAAGAAGCATTGGCGACAAAGTTTGGAATGACATCAACAATAATGGAATCCAGGATGCAGGTGAACCCGGACTACCAAGTGTACAGATATCGTTATATACACCCGGCACCGATGGCGTTGCAGGAACAACTGATGATGTGTTCACTTCATCTACCATTACAGATGGGTTTGGACTTTACCAATTTAATAATCTCGATTCCATCAAGTATTACGTCAAGGTTACTGCGTTGTCAGGCTATGCTATTGTTGTAGCAAACCAGGGTACCAATGAATTTTCCGATAATGATTTCAATCCTTCCACAGGAATTTCGGACATGATAACATTTACAACAGGTGAATTGAATGTACCCTATGTAGATGCAGGTATGCGGTTGATTACACCTCCTGCCTCCTGGGGTACTATTGGCGATGTGGTCTGGGATGACCTCGATAATGATGGCGTTCAGGATGGCAGTGAAGCAGCTATACCTGCAATTACAGTTACATTGTACGATGCTTCAAATGCAGTGGTTGCAACAACAGCGACCGATTCATCAGGGCATTACAAGTTCGTAAATGTTGCACCTGGTAACTATAAAATCGGATTCTCCAATTTACCCGATGGTTTTATGTTCGGACTGCAAGATCGTGGGGCCAACGACAACCTTGATAGTGATGTTGACCCGCTCACCGGGCTTACACCACTCATCAACCTGCCGGTTAACGGCAACCTGGCAAACGTTGGTGCAGCTATCAGGCAGGGCAAACCACCGGGAACAGGTTCCATTGGAAATGTGGTGTGGATTGATATGGATGGCGATGGCTTGCAGGAAGTCGGCGAAACAGGTTTGGGTGGAGTAACTGTATTGTTGCGTAATGCAGGTACAAATGGCACATTTGGCGATGGCGATGACGTAACCTATACCACCAATACCAATGCTTTGGGAGAGTACATGTTCACCAACCTACCTGCTGGTAGCAATTACCGTGTTGAGTTCAGCAATGTCAGTTCATCGCTTTATGCCGTCACAACTAAAGATGTTGGTGCCAATGCAAACGACAACTTTGACAGTGATGGAAATCCGCTAAGCAGCAATACCTCCATTACCGATGTTTTCGGTCTTGGCGAAGGTGAACAACGTATCAACATTTCACTCGGACTTACATTAGTTACTGGTAATGGAATCATTGGTGACAGAGTCTGGATTGATTTAAACAAAAATGGCATACAGGATGCTGGTGAAAACAGGGGGCTACCCGGTGTTACAGTCGAACTGTTGGATAACTCAGCAAACCTTGTTTACATCAGTGGAAAGCAGGTGCAAACAACAAGTGACCGTTATGGAAATTACAGGTTTACTGGTCTGCCGAATGGCACTTATTTCCCAAGGTTCAGCAACCTGCCCGCTGGTTTTACACTCACACCGGTGGACAAGGGCGCTGATGATGCATTGGACAATGATGTAAATGGCGTGAATGGCAGGGTGACCGGAGGGCTGGTAATTAGCAACACCACAAAAACCAACATGACAGCAGACATGGGCGTTTACCCGCTATCTTCCTGGATTGGTGATTATGTGTGGAGCGATTTGAATGGGAACGGCATTCAGGAGGCAGGCGAACCCGGAATCCCGGGCGTAACAGTTACGCTTTATAGCAGTGCGGGTGTTGCGTTGGGATCTGATGTTACCGATGCCCAGGGCGGTTACTATTTCTTCAATGTTCCAGCAGGAACGTATACCATGGGGTTCACAACTATTCCTACTGTTCTGGAGTTTACCACCAAAGAAGCTTCTCCTGCTGCAAATGGTAGCGATGTGAATCCTTCCACAGGGCGCACAGATGCCTTCACCATCGTAAACGGTGCAGCGTATTCCGACATTGATGCAGGGCTAAGACCTGCCTTGAGTGGCCGTATTGGCGACTATGTCTGGGACGATCGCAACCAGGATGGTATTCAAAATCCGGGTGAACCTGGTATCGCCGGTGTAGTGGTAAGGCTCGTAAATGCTGCTACCGGGGTGCCTTTGGGCGAAGCTGTAACAAGGGGCAATGGTTTCTTCCAGTTCTTCTCGGTTCCATCAAACATTACACTTAGCGCTACCTTTTCCAA
Organism: Sphingobacteriales bacterium; assembly: GCA_037443285.1. Lineage (GTDB taxonomy): Bacteria > Bacteroidota > Bacteroidia > Chitinophagales > Chitinophagaceae > Phnomibacter. Next base: position 20,881 of record JBBIOQ010000018.1, read on the forward strand.
TATTCCTTCAAGCTACAGTTTTACACTTCCTAACCAGGGCAATGGTTACAACGACAGCAAAGCCAATTTCTTAGGAAATACCATGTCCAATTTCAGCATTGGCTATTCCGATGGTATATACAACATTGATGCTGGCATCATAAGGCCGTTGCTCTTGTCGCTGCCGGTAACGGGGTTGGAACTCAGCGCCAAGTACGTAAACGATGCGGCAAACCTAAACTGGCAAACACTGACTGAGCAAAATACAAGGTATTGTATTATTGAAAAAGGGACCGATGGTCAGCATTTTGCTCCAATAGGCCAGTTGCCAGCAGTCGGCTTCAGCATTACACCTATAAAATATGCATATAAAGACGATGCGCCTGTTAACAACAGTGTGACATATTACAGGGTAAAACTGCTTGACCGCGATGGCAAATTCATTTACTCAAATGTTGTGGTGTTAAAGACCAACATGGGCGTTCCACCAATTGCAGTGTATCCAAACCCCGTTAGCTCAAAGATGTTTATCAGTTTGCCAGTCAACGGCCTCTATCGTGCAGAGTTGTATACCGCTGGAGGTCAATTAGTACTTTCCAGGACTTATAATACTGCCGTCGACGGAAACAGTGTATCCATTGAAAGAGGGAATCTGAAGCCTGGCAATTACCGGCTCAGGGTGCAGCACCAGGGTTTGCAATCTTCTGCTGTACTTGTTTTTTCGCTTATGATTGAATGAGCATCTAGCCAAAAAAGGCTTTTCAAGGACTGTAAAAATAGAAATGGCTGCCGGAGAGGCAGCCATACTGTTGCAGTTAGTTTTGATTGACGGTATATTGACAGGCACTGAGACTTGGTCGCTGCATGGAATTATATTTTTTTTATTTCAGAATTTACTGAAAGTTCGAAATGTTCTAATTTCGCTTCATGCAACTTCAGGAAGCCCGAAATCAATTTATTGCTGCATGGGGTAGTTTTGGCAGTCATTGGGGCATCAACCGAACCATGGCACAAATACATGCCCTGCTGCTAGTAAGCGCAGAGCCCATTTGTACAGAGGATATAATGAGCAGCCTCAGCATCAGCCGCGGCAATACAAATATGAACCTGCGTGAACTCATTAATTGGGGGTTGGTAGAACGTGTCCTCCTTGCAGGTGAACGAAAGGAGTTTTTTTCTGCAGAAAAGGACATTTGGGTTGTAGCCCGGATAATTGCCAGGGAACGTAAGAAACGTGAACTGGCCCCAATGATCAAATTTCTCGATTCAATTTCTGATGTTCAGGAAGGCGGGAGCGAAAAGGAAATTGCATCTTTCACCACCACCATCAATGGAATTCGTCGGTTCAGCCAATTAGCAAACAATACCATCGACACAATTGCCGGCGCCGATGAAAACTGGCTGGTAAGCACCTTGCTCAAAATTGTGAAACACTGAGAATTTGCCTGGTGAAATGGTAACAAACTGAAACAACGCCCAAAGAATTTTTGAAAGTATGAGTATTGCAAAAATGCTAACGAGAAAGAAGTTGGATCTGTACGGCCAACTTGCTGTGGTAGGAGGTGTATTGCTGACCAGCTTCGTGATGATGGAAGAAGATATTTTGTATGCAGGCTATTTCCTGCTCGGAATCTGGCAAATTATCAGTTCCGTTGTTACCAGGATGAAAGGGAAGCAGGGCTGGTGGCACAGCCAAAGAATGGCTTACGAAAAGGTCTTGATAGCAGTCACACTTCTCGGGATTGTTTCGTTTTCTGTATCCATACTTTGGATATACTACATGGTCGGGTTGCTTTTTGCTGGAGTGATGATGGGCGCATGGTATTTGCTGATTACCTGGAAAGAAATGCGGGTTATGCTTTTGCGAAATGCCCTTCAATTCAGGTAGAAATGGAGAACCCTTCGCCCTCCCCTCGGGATTACTCAGATATTCCCGGAAGGAGTGATTCTTTTTCCGGAAAATGGTGACTATTTGTAGTTTCCCCCATTACTTTTGCCGGCCATGAGTGACAAGAAAAAGACCGTAGTATTAGGAGCATCAGACCATTCTAACAGGTACAGTTACCTGGCAGTAAACCGGCTTACTGCGCATGGACACCCGGTAGTGCCCATTGGTGCCCATCCCGGAAGAGTTGCAGGCATTGAAATTCTAACTTCTACTCCCAATGAAGAGGATGTAGATACTGTTACACTTTACCTCAACCCACAGCGTCAAAAACAGTACTACGATTATATAATTGGCCTGAATCCCAAACGTGTTGTATTCAACCCCGGTACCGAAAATGAAGAATTTGAGGCACTGCTCCAACAGCACGGAATAGCCACCATGGAAGCTTGTACGCTGGTGATGCTGACTACCGGCCGGTATTGAACCGCCTTTTTTGCCATTGAATGCACAAATGTTTATAAAACCTTTACAGTAATCCTGTGCGCTGACAATTGAGGGTGCTTAACTTTAGAAAACCTCATTTTATGCGCTGGAGAAAATTTAATGGCGACCCCATTGCCTTACCCATCAAGAAGGCTGTGGAAGACGCCATAAAAAGAGAAACCGCCAACGGCTGCCGTTTGAAAGTTTGCATTGGCACCGATAGCCAGGTAAAAGGCAGCGAAACGGAATTTGCCACCGTTATTGTTTTTCTGCGTGAACGCAATGGTGGGTTCATGTTTATTCACAACGAAAAGACTACTCAAAAATTCAGCATCAAAGAACGCATGCTGGTGGAAGTGGCTAAGAGCATTGAAATTGCTTATGAGTTGTGCGACTTGTTCACTGTGTATGATGTGGACATGGAAGTGCATGCAGACATTAACACCAATCCACATTTCAAAAGCAATGAAGCCTTGCGTGAAGCAATGGGTTACATTCTTGGAATGGGATTTGCCTTCAAAGCAAAGCCTGAAGCATTTGCCAGCAGCAGTTGCGCCAACAAGGTGGTGAATTGATTGATTGGTGGAGCTGATTAGAATTAAGAAAGGCCTGTTGCCAGGCCTTGAAGAAGTTTTTACTTTACCCCTTTTGTAACTCTGTAGATGTAAACGGTAGCCTCAGTATCTGCATCAATCTTATACTTTGTAATTGTATTGATGTCGCCGGCAGTATCGAGGCGTACATGAAACATCTGCCAGCCTTGTGAATCCCGAAAACCCTTGCTGTAGTCCGGGTATTTTGGATTGGTTTTTTCACCCTTGGGGCCTAATTCATAAACCATCATTCTGCGCTTGTGCTGAGAATTTGCATTGTAAACAAAAGCGACCAGGTAAATCTGTCCGCCTCTGGCATCAAAGGTTTTTTTCTTGGTATCGTTCAGGTACACTCTTTCAGAAGTGCCATACCGACCAATGTATTTCTCCATTTTGGTTTGGAATTCATTAGGAGCTGGTTCGAAATTCTGGGCTTGAATAGCTGTACCTGCAAATAGGAAACAGGCACAGGCAATCACGATTTTTTTCATAGAGGATGTTTGATATAAAAATAGTGGATTAATGGTTAGCTGTTAGCTTTAAGAGTACCGCTTATGAATTCGAGCATTTCGTCGCGGCCGGCCTTGTCTTCTGCACTGGTAATGAACATGGGTGGCAATGCTTCCCAGTTTTCTTTCAGGGCTTCAGCAAAATGCATCACATTGCGCTGCAGGCCGCCGGGTTTCATCTTATCTGCTTTGGTAAACGCAATGGCAAAGGGGATTTCCCATTCGCCCAGTTGGTTTATAAATTCTATGTCTATTTTCTGAGGTTCATGCCGGCTATCAATAAGTATAAATGTTGTAAGCAGGTTGGTACGTTTGCGCAGGTACTGTTCAATCATTTTTGTCCAGCTCTTTCTGTTTTTCTGGCTCACTTTGGCATAGCCATACCCCGGCAAATCCACCAGGTACCAATGGGAATTGATTTTTGCTTTACCTGTGTCGCGGCTTGTAATCATGAAGTGGTTAATGAGCTGCGTTTTGCCGGGTGTTGCAGAAGTTTTTGCAAGGTTATGTTGGCCACAAAGCATGTTAATGAGTGAACTCTTTCCCACGTTGCTGCGACCAATAAAAGCAAACTCGGGTCTGTCAGGACTCGGACACTGCTCTACATCGGGCTTGCTGATCAGGTATTCGGCTTTCACTATTTCCATAGGTGTAAATGTAGAACTTCATTTTGTTAGCAAGCTTTGGCTTGAAGGGTTCTAATTCATTATACATTTATTGCCATTAAAAAATAGATGAGAGTCGTTATTCAAAGGGTGACAGAAGCAAATGTTGTTGTTGACGGAAATATTGCCGGTCAGATAGCTGATGGTTTGTTGGTATTGATAGGCATTGAGGATACTGATAATGATGAAGACATTGCATGGCTCAGCAATAAAATTGTGAACCTCCGCATTTTTGATGATGAAAATGGAGTGCCCAATGTTTCGGTGAAAGATGCTGGTGGCGGCATTTTGCTGGTGAGCCAGTTTACCTTGCACGCAGCCACCAAAAAAGGAAACCGGCCTTCATACATTAGGGCCAGCAAACCAGCCATTGCCATACCCCTGTACGAAAGGATGGTTGTTCAACTTGGCACTGACTTCGGAAAGCCAGTGCAGACAGGTATTTTTGGCGCCGACATGAAAGTGCGCTTGCTAAACGATGGGCCTGTAACCATTATCATCGATTCCAAAAACAAAGACTTCTGAAGAAAAGCCCCTTCTATTTCCTAGCTGTGAAACCCCCGACAAATTAATTTGTGTCAGTTTGCTTGCGGTATATGTCGCACGAAACTATAATGGCTTCCAGTTCAAAATTTGCATGACCATAGTTCCCGTGATTTCTGATTTCACACTTCCGGCATTTGAACTTTTAACCCTTGAACCATGCAGCCCGGAATGATATTCTTCGCAATCGTTGGCGTTCAAAATCGTTGCCCATTGTACTTTTCCCCCTTATCTTTCAAAAAAATTTCTACGACATGGCATTGCCTGAATGGGTGACCGGAAAGATCACCAACATAGTTGACGAAACGCCCACTACTAAAAGATTTTACTTCGAAATTCCATCGCTGACTTCATTTGATTTTGAACCGGGTCAGTTTGTAACACTTGACCTTCCCATCCATGAACTCAAGAACAAGAGATGGCGTAGTTACAGTATTGCCTCAGCACCAAGTGGCGACAATACTTTTGAATTGGTGATTGTACTGCTCGAAGGCGGTGCGGGCACTTCCTGGCTTTGGCAATATGCTGAGGTTGGTCTTGAAATCCCGCTGAGGGGGCCACAGGGCAAGTTCACATTGCCCGAAATAATTGACAAGGATATCTACCTTGTTTGCACAGGTACAGGCATTGCACCTTTCAGAAGTATGGTGCAACACATCCATAACAAGGGCATTGATTACAAAAACATCTACCTCATTTTTGGCTGCCGCAAATTCTTCGACACGCTTTACGGTCCTGAGTTACGTCAACTTCAAAATGAAATGGAAGGCTTCCGCTATATACCAACCTATAGCCGTGAACCGGCAGATAACGATTTGGCACAGCGCACCGGGTATGTACACCCGGTTTACATGGAGCTGATTGCGCAAAAAAATCGTGAATATGCACAAGCTGGCGGCGAAGGGCCCGTGCCAGCACTGTTCTACCTTTGCGGATGGAAAAACATGATTGACGAGGCAAGGCTCAAACTACAGGGATTGGGCTACGATAAAAAGTCCATCCATTTTGAATTGTATGGATAAACTAAAATGACTTGTCAATTTGGCAAGTCATTTTTTTTAAAGGGGACTAATATAACTTAGCATACTGAATGAAAGCCAACGCCATCCTGAAAAGTATGCTGCATTTGCTGGCAGCTGTAATGACCATTTACTTTGCCTTTACTACTGCCATCCAGGACCAGGCACTCGTTGTTGGTTTGTTTGCGGCAGGAGCAACAATGGTCTTAATGGTTTTTCTCCATTCTAAAATATTGCGTGGGTTCAACCTTAAAACCAGTCTATTTTTCCTCTTTGACTCACTTGCCCTGGCTGCCATTGCCTGGAAACTCTATCAAAACGGCAATCATCGGGCAACTTTTTTGTACGAGGGCATTAGCATCTTTTATTTGAGTCTCGCTGCCTTTTCCTACCTGCTCCGGCACAAGAAACACGTTCTTTACAGTGAAGAACAGTTGTGAGAAAGCAGGCATTTTGAACCAGTGAAACCATTAGGCCACAATCAATTAGGGCTTCATGCCCGCATCGCCTTCACTTTTTGTTTCGTATCCTGCAGTCACTATAGAATTTGTTCTTTTGGTCTGGGCAAAAACATTTGGCTGTTCATCTTTCCTGATATAAATTTTCACTCAAACTGATTTTAGTCAGCCTCAACTGATTGACTCCACTATACTTTCGCCAAAACCAACGAATACATGGGTGCAGGTTCATTAATTGCCCTTTCCATTGCTGCCATTGCCTTTTCGGGCATTGCATTGCTGATAGCCAAATTTGTACTCAAAGCATCTACCAACAAACAGAAGGGCGAAGCCTACGAATGCGGCATTCCAACCAGTGGCCCCAACTGGATACAGTTCAACGTTGGATATTATCTCTTTGCGCTAATCTTTCTCATTTTTGATGTGGAACTTGTGTTCCTCTATCCATGGGCAGTAGTGGTGAGGAATGTTGGCTGGATGGCATTGATTGAAATAGTGATTTTCTTTTTTATACTGTTCATCGGATTGTTGTATGCCCACAAAAAAGGTGCGCTACAATGGAAATAAACAGCTACCGCTGATCTGTCAATGTTGACAGAATCAATATAGCAAGCTGATGATTTTGAAACTGCCCAAACTGTTCGAAGCAAAAAACAAACGGAATCATGAGTGAATTATCAAACAATACTGGCCCGGAGATTTCTCCGAATGAGGTAGACCCGGCGGGTGCCACGGTAGAACAACTGGCAGGCCCTACTCCTTTTCCCGGCACAGTGCACCAAACCCCCGGCGGCGGTATACTGGTAAGTGCCATGGACCAGGTAATCAACTGGGCCCGCAGTAACAGCCTTTGGCCGCTCACCTTCGGCACAAGTTGCTGCGCCATCGAGATGATGAGCGCCTACAGCGCCAAGTACGACTGGAGCCGGTTTGGTTTCGAAGTGGCACGTGCCACACCCCGGCAGGCAGATGTGATCATCATAGCCGGCACTATTGTGAACAAAATGGCGCCTGTGCTCAAACGCCTGTACGACCAAATGGCCGATCCCAAATATGTAGTGGCTATGGGAGCCTGTGCTACCAGTGGTGGCCCGTTTTTTTACAACACCTACAGCGTGGTGAAAGGCGCAGACCATGTGATACCTGTTGATGTGTACATAGCCGGATGTCCCCCAAGGCCCGAGGCTTTGATTCATGCACTGCTTGCCTTGCAAGTGAAAATAAAAGCCGGTATGACGCGGGAGCAGATAAGGGGTGAAATGAAAGGGCAGTAGTAGTTGGCAAACTAACACGCATTACACAACATCGTTGCCCGCCCGGATAAACAAGGTTGGGCTTATATCACTCACATTTGCGGAAGTACAAGTGTCAGCAATGAGAACAAGTAACAAGAAGCAAAAAAATTAGAAATAAGGAAGTCTTGATAGTGGATTTGGTGAGCATTCGGTAATACATGAAAGTCTGCATGCACGAACCAAAAACAACAAACCTCAAACAAACCAATGACACGCGAAGAACTACAGCAACAATTGGCGGAGAAGTTTCCCGATTACACTTTTGATGAAGGTGGCCAATGGCTGAATGTGAACACTAATGAAGAGAGTTGGAAATCGTTTGCCAATTACCTGATCAAGACGCCGGGTTTGGATTTCGATTACTTGTTTTGCCTCACCTGTGTTGACTGGAAAACGCACCTCACCATGGTGTATCACCTTACGTCAACCCAACACCGTCATACATTGGTGGTTAAATGCAAACTCAACCGCGAGAAGCCGGAAATACAAAGCGTTGCCAACATTTGGCGTACAGCAGAGTTTCACGAACGTGAAGTGTTTGAGCTATTTGGCGTCAACTTTCTTAACCATCCGGATTTGCGCAACCTCATACTCCCTGATGTTTGGGAAGGATACCCTTTGCGCAAAGACTATGACGACCCTGTGAACATGATTAAACTGTAAGCCCGCATATATATGTACAGAGAGACTGATATCATTCAAACAGTTCCCGGCACCGATGAAATGGTGATTAACGTGGGTCCGCAGCACCCTTCTACCCACGGTGTGTTGCACCTGGTGCTCACTATCAACGGAGAAATCATCAAAAAGGTAGAGCCGCACATAGGTTACATACATCGCAGCATTGAAAAAATGTGCGAAAGCCTTACTTACAGGCAGTTCATTTATACTACCAGCCGCATGGACTACCTGGCTGCGCATACCAACAACCACGCCTGTGCACTTTGTGTAGAGCAGGGCATGGGCATTGAAGTGCCGCTGCGTGCACAATACATTCGTGTACTCATGGATGAACTGACCCGCATTGCATCACATTGCCTATGGTGGGGCTCCGTAGCCATGGATTGTGGTGCTGTTACTCCTTTCTTTCTTGCATTCCGTGAAAGGGAAATGATCAACACCATAATGGAGGAAACCTGTGGTGCCCGCCTTACCATGAACTACAATGTTCCCGGAGGTGTAATGGCTGATATTCATCCAACATTTCAAAAAAGTGTGAAGCAGTTCATCGCTCATTTCAAAACCAAGATTGATGAGTATGATGACCTTGTTACAGGTAACATCATTTTCCAGAACAGGATGAAAAAGGTTGGTATGCTTTCGAAAGAAGATGCCATTTCATACGGCTGTTCTGGTCCAACAGCGAGGGCAAGCGGTGTGCAGTGCGACATCCGCAAACTTTATCCCTATGCAGTGTACGACAAAGTTCAGTTCGACGAAATACTCCGCACCGAAGGCGACAGCTATGCCCGTTACCTGGTACGTTTAGCCGAACTGAGAGAATCGATGAGCATCATCGAGCAACTCGTTGATAATATTCCTGAAGGTGATTTCCAGGCCAAAACAAAAGCGGTACTCAAGCTGCCAAAGGGTGAGTTCTACTCAAGGGTGGAAACACCACGTGGCGAGCTCGGTGTATTCATTGTGAGCGAAGGTGGTACTACGCCTTACCGAATCAAATTCAGATCACCCGGCTTCAGCAATTTATCGGTGCTTGACCAGATTACACGTGGCCAGAAAATAGGCGACCTCGTTGCCATCATGGGAACGCTTGATTTGGTTATACCGGATATTGACAGGTAGAAATGCATCCTGTTTCACCAAATGGAATCAGGAAATTTTTTTGAATGAAACAAAGTTGAATGGATAAACAAGGTTTGAGAAATGAGCCAAAAACATCAAACCAAAAACATCAAAACCGATAATGTTTAGTCTTGAAAATATAACATCCGCCGTTCATAACTGGTTGTACGAACACGTGAATGCCACGCTTGCACTGCTCATTGAATTTGCAATTGTTGGTGTGCTCATCATTGCACTGTTTGCGTTTCTTGGGTTGATACTGGTAATGATGGAACGAAAAGTGAGTTCATGGATGCAGTTGCGATTAGGCCCCAACCGAATCGGACCAAGCGGCTGGTTTCAAACAGTTGCGGATACTGTAAAACTGATGGTGAAAGAAGGTATGACGCCAAACAACGTTGACAAGTTGCTTTTCAACATGGCACCATTTATTGTCATCATAGTTTCCATGGTCATTATGGCACCCATTATGTTTGCCAGGGGATTCCAGATTTGGGATATCAATATTGGGGTGCTGTTTGTAGCAGCCGTTTCATCGCTTTCTGTTATTGGCATCCTGATGGCCGGGTGGGCCAGTAACAACAAGTATTCATTGCTGGGCGCTATGCGCAGCGGAGCGCAAATAGTGAGCTACGAATTATCTGCCGGATTGTCCATTCTTTCCATTGTTGTTCTCACAGGCAGCCTTCGTGTTTCTGCTATAGTACAAGCGCAGGAAACTGGCTGGTGGATTTTTAAAGGTCACATTCCTGCCATCATCGCATTCATCACTTTCATCATTGCTGCTACTGCAGAAACAAACCGTGCACCCTTCGATATGGCTGAAGCTGAAAGCGAACTCACGGCAGGGTTTCATACCGAATATTCGGGTATGAAATTCGCGTTGTTCTTCCTTGCAGAATATGTAAACATATTTGTGGTTTGTGCTATTGGTGCTACGTTGTTCCTGGGGGGGTGGATGCCTTTCCATATTGGACATTGGACACAGTTCAACCATATCATGGACTGGATTCCATCTTCCATCTGGTTCTTTGGAAAAACTTTCTTCCTCATATTCGTCATCATGTGGTTCAGGTGGACATTCCCACGTCTCCGCATTGACCAATTGCTAAACCTTGAATGGAAATACTTGCTCCCAATCAGCATGTTTAATCTCTTATTAGTTACCATCATAGCATTAGCTGGCTGGCATTTTTAAAAAAAAAGAAATGAACCTGAAAGAATATTTATCGGATGTCTTCAACGGCTTGAAATCACTTGCTACCGGCATGAAAGTGACGGGCAGGTATTTCCTGAAACACCACAAGGAAAAAATTACTGAGCAATATCCCGACAACAGAAGTACGCTTGTAATGGCCGAACGTTTTCGTGGCGAAGTGGTGATGCTGCACGATGAAAACAATGAACATGCCTGCACAGGATGCACAGCGTGTGAACTGGCATGCCCCAACGGAACCATCAAAGTGGTTACCAAATTCGATATGACACCCGAAGGCAAAAAGAAAAAGGCTGTGGACACTTTCATTTACCACCTTGAACTCTGCACCATGTGTAACCTGTGCGTGGAAGCTTGTCCCACGGGCGCTATCCACATGTTGCCCAATTTCGAGCACAGTGTTTTCGATCGTAGCAAACTCACCAAAGTTTTAAATAAACCCGGCTCCAAAGTGCGGGCCGGTATCGAATAAATAATCATTCACAACCAGCAACTGATATGGCTATTTCGCAAATCGTTTTTTACTGTATCGCTGCATTCATTCTAACAATGGGTGTGCTGGCAGTAACAGCAAAGCACATATTTCGTGCGGCCATCTGGCTGCTGTTTACTCTTGTTGGCATTGCAGCTTTGTATTTCTGGATGGAGATGGAATTCATAGCAGCCGTGCAGATAGTAGTATATGTAGGCGGCATTGTAGTACTCATCATCTTTTCTATTTTCCTTACCCAACAGAGTGCCAAAGACATGCCCACTCCGTCATTAGGACGCAGAGTGGCTGCATTGCTGGCAGTATTGCTGGGTGCAGCTTTCACCGGCACTTTAATTTACCATGCGGGCTTTGAAACCACTTCAGCACCCTTTGATAATGAAGTTTCGCGAATAGGCGCCAGCATGTTGAATACAGGCAGCGATGGATATGCTTTACCATTTGAAGCAGTGAGCATGCTGCTGCTTGCAGCTATGGTTGGATGTATTGTAATAGCAATGAGAGATGAGAAACCAAAACAGAAAATCACGCCAACTATTGTGGGCGAAAGAACAGAAGAACCCGCGGCAGAGTTGGTATGACACTTAATGATAATTGTAAACTAAATAGTAATTAATCAAACTTCAAGAGTCCGCCATCGGGGGATTTAGGAGGCTTCAGCTATGGTACCAGTTTCACAAATTTTATTTCTCAGTACGGGCCTGTTTTTTATTGGCATGTACGGACTGTTCACTCGCCGCAATATGATTGCGGTACTCATGAGTATTGAGTTGATTCTTAACAGTGTCAATATCAACTTTCTTGCTTTCAACAAATACCTGTGGCCCGGCAAACTCGACGGTGTTTTCTTCACCATTTTCATTATCACCATTGCCGCTGCCGAAGCAGCCATTGCCATTGCCATTATCATCAACCTCTACCGCAGCCATCTGAGCATTGATGTGGATGACGCAACCGAACTAAAGTATTAACCGAATTCAATATTATTCATGAACTACGCACAATTCGCCCCACTGCTACTGCTCTTGCCTCTGGCAACTTTTGTGGTGCTGGGGATTTGGGGACGCAAATACATACGTAATGCTTCGGGTATCATTGGCACCGGGGTGATTGCGTTGATTACAGTCATTGCATTGTACACGGCCTACAGGTATTTCTTCGTCGACGGTTCGCTCAATGGCAGTTACCAAACCATTATTGCAGTGCAATCAAAATGGCTGCAATTTGGTTACAAGGATTTAAGCATCGACATGGGCATCATGCTTGACCCTATCTCTGTTATGATGCTGGTGGTCATCACTGTTGTTTCTCTCATGGTGCACTTATTCAGTTTGGGTTACATGAAGGGTGAAGAACGGTATTCCACCTACTACGCCTTCCTTTCGCTGTTTACATTCTCCATGCTGGGTCTTGTCATCAGTGTAAATATCTTCCAGATATACATGTTCTGGGAACTTGTGGGTGTTTCTTCTTACCTGCTCATTGGTTTTTACTTCACAAAGCCGAGTGCCGTTGCCGCCAGCAAAAAGGCATTCATTGTTACCCGCTTTGCTGACCTCGGCTTCCTCGTTGGAATTCTGATTCTTGGCATACAGGGCGGCACGCTCGATTTCACCGAATTGATTACACGCCTTACTAACCCGCAAAGCGATGCATTCATCGGCATGACTTCAGCGGGATTCATGGGCGTGTCCTTATTAACATGGGCGCTTGTGCTGGTGTTTATTGGCGGTGCCGGTAAGTCGGCTATGTTTCCACTGCACATATGGCTGCCCGATGCCATGGAAGGCCCTACGCCTGTTTCAGCATTGATACATGCTGCCACCATGGTGGTGGCCGGTGTTTTTTTGGTGGCAAGGCTATTCCCTGTTTTCAGCATGGATCATGCAGCGCTGAATGTAGTAGCATGGGTGGGCGGCACTTCTGCGTTATTTGCTGCCATCATTGCCTGTACACAAACTGATATCAAAAGAGTGCTTGCTTATAGTACCATGTCGCAGATTGGCTACATGATGTTTGCATTGGGCGTATCGGGTTATGGTGGCGAAGAAGGATTGGGATTCACTGCTTCCATGTTTCATTTATTTACCCATGCTTTCTTCAAATCATTGTTGTTCCTGGGTGCAGGCGCTGTGATACATGCAGTGCACAGCAACGATATGAATGACATGGGTGGCCTTCGCAAGAAACTTCCGGTAACGCATCTCACCTTCCTGGTGGCATGCCTTGCTATAGCTGGTATCCCGCCATTGTCAGGATTCTTCAGCAAGGAAGAAATACTGATGGCGGCATGGAATGGCAACAAAGCAATTTATTTCATCGGCCTGTTTACCGCTGGTCTTACTGCCTTTTACATGTTTCGTTTATACTTCTCTATCTTCTGGAGAAAGGAAGCGAAAGAGCATGCACACAATGGAGATGCACATCATGGCGAGGCACCTTTCAGCATGCTGCTGGCATTGATTATTCTGAGTCTCCTCACTGTTGTAGCAGGATTTATTCCTTTCCCTCAATATGTAAGCAGCGATGGTAAAGCCTTTCATTCAGCCATGCATCTTGCTTTCTCCGTTGCACCCGTTGCGTTGGTGCTCATTGGTATTGCCATTGCATTCAGTTTATATAAAACAGAAAACAACAAGCCCGAAAAAATTGCTTCATCAATGGGCACATTGTACCGCAGCGCCTATCGCAAGTTTTATATCGATGAAATCTACCTCTTCGTTACACATAAAATCATTTTCCGGCTCATAGGCAAACCTGCCGCATGGATTGACCGCAACGTAGTCGATGGTACCATGAATGGCATTGCCGATGGAACGCAGGAATTATCGGCAAAAATAAAGGGCATGCAGAGCGGCAAAGTGCAGGCCTATGCCATGTATTTCTTTGGAGGCGTTCTTATTCTTGCTTTCATTTTTATTTACCTGTGGATCTAACAAAGACATCGTATGAATCTCAACTGGCTCATAATAGTACCTCTTGCAACTGCGCTATCCATCCTTCCCTTCAAAGACCTGAAGCAAATCAGGCTGATTACTTTGGCAGGTGCCGTAGTGCAACTTTTGCTTTCCTTTCTGTTGCTGCGTCTATTTTTACAGAGCCCCGACGCATCGCTTAGCGGTTCCATGCTTTTCGAAAGCCGTTACACATGGTATGAGCCTTTGCACATCAACATCCACACAGGTGTCGATGGCATTTCCATTGCAATGATTTTACTTACTGCGTTGGTAGTAGTTTCTGGTGTGCTGGTGAGTTGGAAAGTGGACAAAATGAGTCGCGAATTTTTCTTCCTGCTCATGCTGTTGAGTGCAGGTGCTTATGGCTTCTTTGTTTCGCTCGATGTGTTTACGATGTTCTTCTTTCTCGAGCTTGCTGTTGTTCCCAAATTTTTGCTCATTGGCATTTGGGGCAGTGGTAAAAAAGAATACAGCGCCACCAAACTGGTGCTCATGCTCATGGGTGCATCGGCGCTGGTGTTTGTAGGGCTTGCAGGAATTTATTTTAATAACTCCACCGGCGAACATACATTCAGCCTTACTGCGTTGGCTACTCATCCTGCACCTGTTGAAATACAAAAGCTATTCTTTCCGTTTGCGTTTATTGGCTTTGGTGTATTCACTGCCTTATTTCCTTTTCACACATGGGTGCCCGATGGTCACTCCAGTGCACCAACTGCAGCAAGCATGTTTCTCGCTGGCATCAGCATGAAACTCGGCGGTTATGGTGTGCTGCGGGTTGCCACTTCCATAATGCCCGATGCGGCTCATTATTATTCTCCCTACATCATTGTTCTGGCAGCCATAGCTATTCTGTATGGCTCCTTCGCTACCATGATGCAGACAGACCTCAAATACATCAACGCATATTCATCCGTAAGCCATACTGGCTTTGTGTTGTTCGGCATTGGCATGCTTACAAAAACTGCGATTGCAGGCGCTGTAATGCAAATGGTATCGCACGGTTTGATGACTGCCCTTTTCTTCGCCGTTATCGGCATGGTGTACGAACGCACCCACACACGTCAAGTGGCTCACATGGGCGGGTTGCTAAAAGCCATTCCATTTATCTCAACCGTTTTTGTAATAGTGGGGCTTACTTCATTGGGCCTTCCTGGCTTCAGTGGTTTCGTAGCGGAGATGATGGTGTTCATTGGCTCATGGGAAAATGGCGGTACACTCCATCGTGTGGCTACTATTGCGGCTACAGCGTCCATAGTTGTAACGGCAGTTTACATTCTGCGTGCCATTGGCAAAGTCATTATGGGACCGGTCGAATCGAACGCCTATTTCGATTTCAAGGATGCAACCTGGAATGAAAAAACGGCGGCTGTGTTATTGCTTGCAGGCATTGTACTCATTGGCGTTGCGCCTTCCCTGCTCAACAATCTCATTACACCCGGCACCGAAGCTGTGATGGAAAAACTGAGTGCAGTGGTGAAATAGGAATTTTGTTATGAAGCACTTGAAAAATAAAGTGATAATGAATGGATGAATCTGAAACACAAAACAATAAACAACAACCATTTTTTGATAACGGCTTCAGAATATTTGGAATCATCGTTGCCTGCCCGACTTTATCGTTCAGGCGGGCGTCGCAATCACTTCGCCAGTAGTGCTTGTAGCAACAAAAAAATCGTTTTGAACAAACAAACTCGAAAATATTAACCACTAAAAAAGTCCTGCCCGACTTTCCATCATGGGAGCCGGTGGGCTGGGGTTTCATATGCTTACTGATTTACTTCTCCTGATGCGTTCCGAGCTGATGATTACCATCATCATTTTCTTGTTGCTATTTATGAAACTCGGTAGCGACAATTTGTCCAACGAAACTGTGATGAAACTGGTGAATGTATTGCTGGTGGTTACGCTGGTGCTAGGTTTTGTGATGAAGGACAGCGGCACGCTTTTTGGCAACATGTTCCGCACCGATGATTTGCTACGACTCGAAAAAAACATGCTCACACTGGGTACGCTTATCATTTCATTGCAATCGTACACCTGGCTCAAACAGCATAAGCATGCCATGGAGTTTTACCTGCTCATGCTTTCTACACTGCTCGGCATGTTCTTCATGCTGTCATCGGCCAACCTGCTCATGTTTTACCTCGGCCTCGAACTATCTACTATTCCTTTGGCCGCGATGGTCAATTTCGATTTGCATAAAAAGCAATCGAGTGAGGCTGCATTCAAAATGATTGTGTCATCGGCCTTTGCATCGGGGTTGTTGCTGTTCGGTATTTCCTGGTTGTTTGGCAGTACAGGCACCATTGGTTTTTCGGAGTTAGCTGCATCGCTCAACGGAAGCCCCATGCAGTTGTTCGGATTTGTGTTGATAGTAGCCGGCTTCGGCTTCAAAATTTCTGCTGTGCCTTTTCACCTGTGGACAGCCGACGTGTATGAAGGCGCTCCCATACCAGTTACTTCTTACCTGAGCGTTATTTCGAAGGGTGCGGTGTTGTTTGTTTTTGTATCAGTTTTATACACAGTGTTCCGCAGCCTGGGCGATACCTGGTACAACCTCATCTTCATTGTGTCGGTTGCTACCATGGTCATCGGCAACCTGTTCGCCATTCGCCAGCAAAACATGAAACGATTCCTTGCATTCTCATCGATTGCGCAGGTGGGTTTCATATTGGTGGGCATCAGTGGTCAAAGCCACGAAGGTGCAGCTGCCGTTATCTTTTTCGTACTCATTTACATCTTCAGCAACCTCGGTGCTTTTGGCGTGGTATCGCTGGTGAGCAGCGCAACCGGCCGCGAAAATATTGATGATTTCAAGGGCTTCTACCAAACCAATCCTGCACTCTCGTGGATGCTTGCCATTGCGTTGTTTTCACTGGCAGGCATTCCGCCAACGGCCGGTTTCTTTGGAAAATTCTTTCTCATTCTGGCCGGTGCCGGCAAAGGCAACTGGCTGCTCATTACCATTGCTGCACTCAACATGATTGTTTCGCTCTACTATTACCTGCGTGTTATCAAAGCCATGTTCATGGACGCCAATCCAAGCCCGTTGGCCAGGATTGAAACGCCTTTTACACCCAAACTTGCCTTGGTTATTTGCCTTGTTGGAATATTGGTAACGGGCCTGTACAGCGGAGCATATACTTACATTTTTAAATTGCTTGAATAAAATGGTGTGAGGTTTGTGGTACAAGGCTTAAAGTATAGCATATCAAAATCCATTCACCTCAAACCATTCACCTCAAACCTTCCTTCCCAATGGCTATCAATAAAAACCATCCTTTCGAAGACATTAACGGTGTAAAATGTGCAGTGGTAGAGACCGGCATTTTACAGGAGCGTGTTGATTTCATTAAACCATTGCTGGAGTACAATGGTTATACGGTTGTGGTTGCTGAAGCTGCACCGCCAAAAGCTGCGCCGAAGCCACCAGCACCAGCTGCCGCTGAAGGTGAAACTGCGGTGGCACCCGCTGCCGAAGCACCTGCTCCACCACCAACTTTTACGGTTGGCGTTGCTGATGTTCGTTTCAACGTAACCAACGCCATCTTTGGCCGCCTGCTTAAAACGCCCGATGGTCATGTGGTTACACAAGCATATTGGCTGCAGAAGGAAAAAGTGAGTGATGACGAAACGCCTTACTACGAAAAAAAGGCATTGTTTCATTGATTGTTTCATTCCAGTAAAAAATGGCACAGGTCTTATGGCCTGTGCCATTTGCATTAAGGGTAGCATCAAAAAAATGGGAGCGGCCTGGAAAGACCGCTCCGTTCTAACACTAACAACAAATTGTACTCTATTGTTATTTATTACTTTCCAATATCTTGATGTAATTGGCTCTTTGGTAAGCTGTGGGGTCCGAAATGTTTTGCTGACTCATTACACCTTTAAATGAATCTATCGTTTCAAAACCTTTGCTGCCCATCCATTTGCGCAGGCCCATATTCATTACACCAATATAATCTATGCCATGCTTGTAGAGTGTGGAGGCCGTCATGGCTACATCCGCCCCGGAAAGCAAATATTTGATCACTTCTACTTCACTGTTAACACCGCTGGTAGCGGCCAGTGAAATGGGTACTCTTCCATGCAGGATGGCCAGCCAGAGTAAGGGAAGCCTTATCTCGGCAGGGTCGCTGAACTGCAGGTTGGGAATCACTTTCAGTTGCTGGATATCGAAATCGGGCTGATAGAATCGGTTGAACAATACTAGTCCATTAGCGCCTTCCTGGTAAATACGGCGGGCCATGTTGCCAATAGCACTGAAATAAGGGTTGAGCTTAATGGCAATAGGAATGCGCACCTCTTTACGGATGGCTTTTACTATGTCCACATAGCGCTGCTCCACTTCAAGGCCGGAAGAATGAATATCAGCGGGAATGAAGAATATGTTTATTTCCAGTGCATCTGCACCTGCCTCTTCAATCAGCCTGGCATACTCAATCCAACCTTCATTGGTGAGGCCGTTGAGGCTGCCAATGATGGGTACTGAAGTACGAGCTTTTGCCTGCCTTATCTTCTCGAGATATTCGTATGGACCAACATGGTAGTCATTGATGCCGGGAAAATAATCGGAAGCTTCGGCAAACATATTGCTGGTAGATTCAAGCACCGATTCGTAGGAAGCGCTGTCGCGTTTTATCTGTTCTTCAAACAGCGAAAACATAACGATAGCGCCAGCTCCGGCATCTTCCATTCTCAATACATTGCTGATTTGTTCGGTAAGCGTGCAGGCCGAAACCACCACCGGTGAGTCCAGTTTCAGGCCCATGTACGTTGTTTTCAAATTCATATCCAATCCCCCAAATCCCCCAAAGGGGACTTTAAGTTTCGTGATTAATTATTGTTGTTTTCCTGTCATTCATTCCTAAGCTACAGGTACAAAATCGCTTGCTGATTTGGTAGCCAGTTCTTCGTAGTTTTTCCAACGGAGGTTCACTACGTCCTGTGCCAAAGTCATCAGTTCTTCTGCTTCAACTGGATGCGTGTTTACAAGAATTTTGTAGCGCAATTCGTTGTAGGCATAATCTTTCAAAGCTATACTTGGTCTTGGTGAATCAAGCACAAACGGATTTACTTTTTTCTTGCGCAGCACAGGGTTGTAGCGCAACAGCGGCCAATAACCACTTTGAACTGCCTTGTGTTGTTGGTGCAAACCATCTTTCAAATCATAGCCGTGTGCAATGCAATGGCTGTAGGCCAGGATAAGCGATGGTCCGTCGTAAGCTTCGGCTTCACGCATGGCCAGCAATGCCTGCTGCGGGTTGGCGCCAAAAGCTACACGTGCTACATACACATTTCCGTAACTGATGGCCTGCATGGCAAGGTCTTTTTTGCCCACACGCTTGCCGGCAGCAGCAAACTTGGCAGTTGCAGCGGTTGGTGTTGCTTTACTGCTTTGTCCACCGGTATTGCTGTATACCTCGGTATCCATGACCAGCACATTTACATTCCTGCCGGATGCAAGCACGTGGTCGAGACCACCATAGCCAATGTCGTAAGCCCATCCATCGCCACCTATCAGCCACACACTGCGTTTCACCAGTTGGTCAGCTACACTGAGCAGTTGCCTTGCCAATGGTTCGTTGATGTTTTCGAGTAATGTTTTCAGTTGTGTTACCCTTGCCCGCTGATCTACAATTTCCGATTCCACATCCTGTGCACCATTCAAAATGGAAGCTGCCAGTTCTTCACCTACAACGGGAGCTAACTGACGTAACAGGTCCTTGGCTGTATCATGTTGTTTATCGGCTGCAACACGCATGCCCAGCCCAAACTCTGCATTGTCTTCAAACAGCGAATTGCTCCAGGCTGGTCCGAGGCCTTCTTTGTTTTTGGCCCATGGCGTGGTGGGCAGGTTGCCACCATAAATGGAGGAACAACCGGTGGCATTGGCCACCATCAGGCGGTCGCCTACCAACTGAGTGAGCAGTTTGAGATATGGCGTTTCGCCACATCCTGCACATGCACCGCTGAACTCAAACAATGGTTCCAGGAATTGTGCACCATGTACGGTAGAGAAGTTGATACGTGAACGGTCGTTCCAGGGTATGTCTTCAAAAAACTGGATGTTTTGTTTTTCTGCTTCCAGTGTTGGCGCTTTCTGTCCCATGTTGATGGCCTTCTTCTGGCGGTCGTTGGGGTCTGATGCAGGACAAACGTCCACGCAAAGTGTGCAGCCGGTGCAGTCTTCAACATACACCTGCAGTGAATATTTGGTTTCCGGGAAACCTCGTGCATTGAGCGGAGCTGACTTGAAGCCTTCCGGTGCTTTTTCCAGGTAATCTTCATGGAAGAATTTGGCTCGGATAACGCCATGCGGGCAAACAAATGAGCAGTTGCCACACTGTATGCACAGGTCGGGTTCCCAAAGCGGAACGAGGTCGCTGATGTTACGTTTTTCCCATTGCGTAGTGGCGCTTGGCCATGTACCATCGTTGCTGATAGCACTTACCGGCAGGTCGTCTCCATGACCTGCCATCATGGGTGCAATTACATTTCTTACAAACTCAGGCGCTTCATCGCTCACAATCTTCATCGGTTCCACCTTGGCCGTTGGGGCAGCAGGCACTTTCACTTCAAATAAATGGTCGAGCGTAGCATCAACCGCTTTGAAATTTTTCTCAATAACCGCCTTTCCCTTTTTGGAGTAAGTTTTTTCGATGGCGTGTTTAATTTCAGAAATGGCCTCTTCTTTGGGCAGCACATTGGCCAGGGCAAAGAAGCAGGTTTGCATAATGGTATTGATGCGTGTACCCATGCCGGTTTCGCGGGCAACGGTTGTGGCATTAATTACGTAGAACTTAACTTTTTTGGCGATGATTTCCACCTGCACATTACCCGGCAGATTTGGCCATACCTCATCCTTGCTAAACGGACTGTTGAGCAGGAAAATGGCGCCTTCTTTTGCAAATTCCAGCATCTCGACCTTCTCCACAAAGTTGAACTGGTGGCAGGCAATGAAATCGGCTTTTGAAATAAGGTAAGGTGCACGGATTGGGTCTTTTCCGAAACGCAGGTGCGATACGGTTCTTGCACCCGATTTTTTGGAGTCGTATACAAAATATCCCTGTCCGTACATAGGCGTGTTTTCGCCAATGATTTTAATGCTGTTCTTGTTGGCACCTACTGTACCATCGGCACCAAGGCCAAAGAACAATCCCTGGCGCCAACCGCTTTCATCTAATGTATAGGAAGGGTCGTAAGTAAGACTTGTATGAGACACATCATCGTTGATACCAACAGTGAAGAATTCTTTCGGTTGGTCCTTTTTCAGTTCATCAAAAACAGCCTTCACCATAGCAGGCGTAAACTCCTTGCTGCTTAGACCGTAACGGCCACCAACAATATTGGGCAGTTTTTTGATAATGCCTTTCTGGAAGGCTTGTACAAGATTGCTGAGTACATCCTGGTACAAAGGTTCGCCGGAAGCGCCGGGTTCTTTTGTACGGTCGAGTACGGCAATTGATTTCACCGTTGCAGGCAACGATTTGATGAAGAAATCCAAATCGAAGGGACGGTACAGACGAATGAGCACCACACCGGTTTTTTCGCCGGCAGCGTTCAGTGCTTTTGAAGTTTCATCCACCGTTTCACCACCCGAACCCATGATAATAATTACTCTTTCGGCATCGGGTGCACCACTGTATTGGAACAGTTCATATTTACGTCCGGTGAGTTGGAAGAATTCTTCCATCACTTCATTTACAATAGTGGGGGTAACAGCATAAAAAGTATTCACTGTTTCCCTGCCCTGGAAGTATACATCAGGGTTTTGAGCTGTGCCGCGGATAAACGGGTGGTTAGGATTCAATGCCCGGCTGCGGTGTGCTATCACCAAATCATCAGGAACCATTTGGTGCATGACCTCATCCGGAATCAGTTCGAGCTTGCTCACTTCATGCGAAGTGCGGAAGCCATCGAAGAAATGCACAAAAGGTATGCGTGAACGCAGCGTAGCGGCTTGTGCAATCAATGCAAAGTCGTGAGCTTCCTGCACAGAGGCGCTTGACAGCATGGCAAAGCCTGTAATTCTTGCCGCCATTACGTCCTGGTGGTCGCCGAAGATGGAAAGCCCCTGTGCAGCCAATGAACGTGCAGCCACGTGAAAAACAGCCGGCGTAAGTTCTCCTGCTATTTTGTACATGTTTGGCAGCATGAGCATCAGGCCCTGCGATGCAGTAAAAGTGGTGGTAAGCGACCCGGTTTGCAGGGCACCATGCACGGTACCTGCAGCCCCGCCTTCGCTTTGCATTTCAATTACGTCGGGTATTTGGCCCCATATGTTTTTGGTGCCCTTGGCAGCCCATTCATCGGCCAGTTCGGCCATAGTGCTGCTGTGTGTAATGGGGTAGATGGCGCAAACTTCATTAACCCTGTAAGCCACATAGGCCGCGGCTTCGTTGCCATCAATTGTCGATACTAGTTTTTCCTTATTGGCCATTGTTGCTGGTATTTACAGGTTCAGGAATCATTTCAATTGCATGGCAAGGGCATTGCTCGTAGCAAATGCCACAACCGGTACATGCATCATAATTAAATTGGTAACGCTTGCCTTTGCCCAGTTTGATAATCGCATCTTCGGGGCAGGCGCCAAAGCAACCATCGCATTCAAAGCAGTTGCCGCAGCTCAGGCAGCGCTTGGCTTCGTACAAGGCATATTTTTCATCGATGCCGGCCACAACTTCGTCAAAGCTGCGCACGGCAATTTCGGGAGCCAGTTTTTGCTGGGTGGCCTGTGGTGCATCGGTTTTAAACCACATGTGCAGGCGTTTGTAACCTGCGGTCAATGGTTTTCCGGGTTTTTGGAATACTTCACCATTCAGGTAGGCATTGATGTATTTGGCTGCTTTTTTGCCATTGCCAATTGCAATGGTGGTGCTGCGTTGTTCGCCGGGAAGCATATCGCCGCCAGCGAAGATGCCATTGTAACCGCTCATGCGTTCTGCATTCAGCACTATGCCTCCATCAGGTTTGCAGTCGATACCTTCAATATTCTTATACAAATGGTTGTCCACTTCTTGTCCAAGGGCGAGTATCAGGGCATCGGCTTCTATCACCAATTCTTCGCCGGTTGGTTGTGGCTTGCCCTTCACCATTTGCATCACTTCTACGGTAAACTGGTTGCCTTCTATGGATTTAATGCTCTTCATGAAGTCAACTTCAATGCCTTCAGCTATTGCATCATCGGCCTCAAAATCGTAAGCTGGCATCATTTTGCGGTCGCCTGGGTAAAGAATGCTTGGAACAAGGCCCATGCGTTTGAGCACTCTTGCCAGGTACATGGCCATTTTGCCTCCACCATACACAACCACACGTTGTGCAAGTTGTGGGAGTTTGTTGTTTTTGAACTGGCGGAGAAAATCGAGCGCCTGCATCACTGGGATGGTTGGCTTGCCTGTATAATCGGCGGTTTTGCCAAGGTGAGCTCCAATAGCAAGGTAAACGGCATCGAACCTGCCAGCCTCTTTTTCCAGCAGCAGGTCATCCACTTTTCTGTTGACGTGCAGTTGAACACCCGGCATGCGCAGGATGCGGTCAATTTCAGCGTACAGTATTGCTTTTGGAAGGCGGTATTCAGGAACGCCCATTTCAGCAAGGCCTCCGGGTTGGGCTGCTGCCTCAAAAATTTCCACCGTATGCCCGAGCCTTGCCAGGTGGTAAGCGGCAGTGAGGCCGCTGGGGCCTGCACCCACTACCATTACCCGCTTGCCTGTGGGTGGGGCCAGTGGCTCTACCTTCCAGCTTTCGTCAATGGCTTTGTCGCCGATATAGCGCTCAACAGCGTGGATATTTACCGTAGTATCGATATGATTGCGGTTACAGCCGGTTTCGCAGGGCTTTACGCAAACACGTCCCATGGTAGCCGGGAACGGATTATCATCCATTATCTTTTGAAATGCCTCGAAATAATTGCCTGACTGGGCGTGTGATAACCAGGCCTGGATGTTTTCGCCGGCCGGGCATGCACTGTTGCAGGGGGGCATAAAATCCATATACACCGGGCGCTGGCTGCGCAGGTGACCGGTACCGGTTGCATGCTGCAGCAGGTCTACGGGTTTTGTAATGTCGTTGTACGATGTTGCCATGTTTTTGCCTTCTTTTTGGGCACACGATGTGCCGGTAATGGAGGGCACAAAATAGAAAGGCAATTACTGGCAGATGCTGATATTCGTCAGTTGACGAAATGAATATTGTAAGGTATTGGCATGACTAAACAACTATGGGTACCATTGACCGAAGGTGAACAGGGGATGCTGCAATGTTGTTTCTGTTTCCCCATAATTATTCAAAAAAAAGCTGCCTGAGTTGAATGAGAAGCTGCTGAATTTTGCTGAATGTAAAGTCAGAATTTACGGATTTTCGAGCAATTATCAGGCATCGCCGGTCATGCTTTCAGTGTGTAAGTTGGAATAAATTGAAAGGTTGAATGTTCCCTTTTTACCCTTACAACTCTGATGTATGAAACCCTTTTCGCTGCTGCTGATTCTTATTTTGGCAGTAGTTTCTTCAAATAGTCAAACCTGGACCGGTGATGCAAGTAATGATTGGAACAATGGCAACAACTGGTCTCCTGCGGTAGTGCCTTTGACTGTTTCAAATGTTATCATCCCTTCCAGTACCAGCAGCGGTAAATGGCCGGTGCTTCCCGGGCAACACGACCCTCAACACCATTGCTATGGCCAGCGGGAGCCAGCTTGATTTCAATGGTTACAGCCTTACATTGAATGGTGTGGGGGCTTATAATCTAATTACCGGTGCCACACTTAACAACAGCAATTCTTCAAATCCGATCAATCTCACCATAATGGGAGGAGATGGCGGCTATCATGCGTTTTTCAGAAGAAACATTGTAAATGGAAATTTGATATTGAACATCTCAATGACCGGAGGTGGAAATTTTTACGAAGCAAATGACCCCGGTACTGCTAACCAATACAATGGAAATGTAACAGTAAATGTTTCCACTGACACGTACCTGTCGATGTGTGGTGCCAGCCACTCAACTTTCAATGGCGACCTTAGCATTATCAGAACAATAGTTGCACCAACCAGCCTGTTTGCTGCCGGCGCCACCATAAGTGGCAACTTTAGTTTCAGCAACAGTGGCGGTAATACCGATATTGGCAATCTTAGCAACAGAACAACTATTGGCGGCACGATTAATCTAAACGCTAACTATGATTACAACGGCTACTTCAGGTTGCACCGCCTTCTTAATCAAACCACGGGAGGCAACTTCACTGTTTCCAACACCAATGGATTTGAAATGCAGCAAGACACACTGAAGGTGGCTTCCTACAATGTCAGTGGTTACAAGGATGGCTATGGCTTGTGGTTCAATAATAAAATTGAGAGCACATCATACCTCAAGCTTGCAGATGCCTCCACCAACAGCGGAGGGTGGCATGCTTATTTACGCAGCAACATTTTTACTGGTGCCATTGAAATTCACATCAACGGTGTAAATGCTTTAATGGAAGCTGATAATGCTGGTGGTGCCAATCAGTTTAACGGCAATACAACAATTACTTCCAATAATTCGGGCACATTGTTTATAAGTACAGGTGACAAATCAATCTTCAACGGGAACCTCACCATTGTAAGAAATGCAGAGGGATATACAAGAGCCTTTGGAGCAGGTGCTTCCATTGGGGGCAACTTTTCCTACTCGAATAATTATGGCGGACAAACCGCTCTTGGTGAAACTGCATCACCCACCAATATTGCAGGCACAGTTCAGATGCAGGCATTGTATGCTGTTCAAAACAGTTTTATCATCCGGCGGCTCATCAATGCAACCAATGGTGCAGGCATTGAGATCCGTAACACTGTGGGCTTTGAATTGAGCAATGATTCACTGAAAATTTCATCACTGCATATCAGCAAATACAAGAATGGATATGGATTGCTTTTCAATAGCAAGATTGAGGCAAACACCGACATTACCATTGGCGATGATTCGGTGAATGATGGCGGTTATCATACATAC
>JBBIOQ010000019.1:0-45436 GCA_037443285.1 Sphingobacteriales bacterium
AAGGCAGGCGAACTTTGGTTTGTGACAAATGGAGAAGCGATTTGCACATTCAACGGAAAATCATTTACGAAGTATGCATTTCATTGACAACGACAAAAGCAGAGAAGCCGCTAACATGGGTATTGCCAATAGTGGGGGCCGTCCTTCGCAATTTGTAATCCCGAAGGACTAATGGCGGATTTTTATTCCGCACATTTGCTTACCTGCATCGCATTTGCAAACGCCTTCATTCTGATCCGTAATGCAAAACCCAAATAGTTGGGTAAAAGGCAAACAAGCAAATTGAAAAGCTTCAAAAGAAAAACACTTTATATGAAACCACTACTGCTGCATCTTTTCCTGCTACTCACATTATCTCCATCATTGAGGGCCCAAAACAACAAGCCGGACACCCTGAAAGTAGCGAAACAATACACCATTGAAAATTGTGTCACGCCCTTCTCTATGGACAAAACAACCAAAACAGAAGTTGGATACCAGTTCTGGTTTGCCGATAAGGATTTTATAGATGGCCGTACCCTGAAAATGAGCGTAGTGGCGCCGCACAAAGCCACCCATCCTCCGCACAGGCATGCAGAAGATGAATTCTTTTTTGTGTTGGAAGGCACGGCCGAATTTTTCCTGGATGGCAAAACCAAAGTTGCAGGGCCGTACACCAGCTTTTATTGCCCATCGAATGTTGAGCACGGCATCAGAAACGTGGGCGATACCGAATTGAAATACCTGGTGATTAAGAAATACCCGCAATAGTGAAATACACTCCGTACTTATGAATCTTCAATTCCGAACCACTATTGCAGGATTTTAAATCCGCACATTTGCTTACTTGCATCGCATTTGCAAACGCCTTCATTCAGTTCGTAATTGCAAATCCCGAAAGCAGTTTGCCGGGAAATAGTATCACTGCATTGCCTGCAACACACCCAGCAATGTTACAATAATTGCTTCGGCATCTTCCTTGCTCAATATCAGCGGCGGCGCTATGCGCATGCAATGGGGCGCAAATAAAAACCAGTCGGTAATCAGCCCGGCACGGATGCATGCATGGCAAATGTGCTGGCATATCTCAGCGCTTTCAAATTCCACCGCCATCAACAGGCCGGCGCTGCGGATGGATTTGATTTTCGGATGCTTCAGATTTTGCAGGAATAGTTGCTCTGCAGAGATGACTGATGGCAGTTGACAGTCGACAGTTGTCCGGAAGGATATTGTTAGTTGTCTGATGTCGGTCAATGCCAACAACTCTTCAAAGCCTGCCAAACCCGCTGCACAGCACACCGGGTGCCCTGCAAATGTGCTGATGTGGCCGAGCACAGGGTTGTTGGTCAGCGTGTTCATTTTTTCATGCGAGGAAATGAAAGCGCCCAAAGGCAATCCACCACCCAGGGCTTTTCCCAACAGCAGCATATCCGGAACAATGCCATATTGTTCAAAAGCCCACAAAGTGCCTGTTCTGCCAAAGCCTGTTTGTATTTCATCGAACACCAGCAGCGTGCCGGTGGCATCACATTTTGCACGGATGGCCTGCAGCCAATTTGTCTCGGCTTTTATTACGCCTGCTTCCGCCTGCACTACTTCCATCACCACGCAGGCGGTTTGTTCGGTAATGGAATCAATTGCCTGCCGGCTGTTGAAATCAACATGCAGCACATCGGGCAGCAGCGGCCTGTAAGCCTGCCGCCAGTATTCATCGCCCATAATGCTGAGTGCGCCCTGTGTGCTGCCGTGATATGCATTGTTGAAAGCAATGATTTGCGACCGGCCGGTGACACGCTTGGCCAGTTTCATGGCGCCTTCAGTAGCCTCAGCCCCGCTGTTGGTGAAATACACGCAGTTGAGCGAAGGCGGTAAAAACTGCGTGAGCCTTTTGGCATACTGCACCTGCGGCGTTTCAATAATTTCGCCATACACCATCAGGTGCATGTACGCATCCACCTGTTTTTTAATGGCTTCCTTCACCGCTTCATTACCATGACCAATGTTCATGACACTAAAGCCGCTGATGAGATCTACATAGCGCTTGCCATCCTTGTCCCACATGTAAATGCCATCGGCCCGCACAATTTCCAAACCGATGGGCGCCGGTGATGTTTGGGCCACGTGAGCAAGGAAAAGTTCGCGGTTACTTAGTGCCATCGGTTGTATTTTGCTCCGCAAATCTTCAAATTTCAAATTGCTAATTCCAAATTCCCAATAACATGCCTACTATTCTCTCCGTCAACGGTCTTACACCCCGCCTCGGCGCCGACTGCTACGTTGCTCCCAATGCCACTATCACCGGCGACGTGGTGATGGGCGACCAATGCAGCATCTGGTTCAACGCGGTCATCCGCGGCGATGTGCATTACATACGCATGGGCAACAAAGTGAATGTGCAGGACAATGCCTGCATCCACTGCACTTATCTGAAGCATCCTACCAACATTGGCAACAATGTGAGCATCGGCCACAATGCCATTGTGCACGGCTGTACCCTGCACGACAATGTGCTGGTTGGCATGGGCGCCATCATCATGGACGGCTGCGTGGTGGAAAGCGACAGCATTATTGCTGCAGGTGCCGTGGTGCTCGAAGGCACGCATGTGCCATCTGGCAGCATATTTGCAGGAGTACCTGCCCGCAAGGTGAAGGACATTTCGCCAGAAAAAATTGAGGGAGAAATAAACAGGATAGCCAATAATTACGTTCTATACTCATCGTGGTACAAACCATCGGAGGATAGCGATTTCCACATTAGCTTAGGCGAACCGGTTAATTCCTGATCTTTACATCCTGTTAGCGATTTACTAACCATTGAAACGAAACGGAATGAAGAGACAATTGCTCATATTGGTCTGCAGCGCCTTTCTGCTGTCGTGCGCAAGCAGCAAAAAACGAGGCTGCCCCAGCAATAGTTCCACCATGGGTGCGGAAAGGGTGCTTTCCGGAGAGAAGCCGGAGAAAAAGTCGAAATTCAAAATCAAGGACATGAACTGATGCGGTCCGAAATTCAATTGCCTTTATGAGAAAGATATATTTCCTGAAGGGCCTGTTCTTCGCAACACTTATTGCAGGACAGGCCTTCGTTGCTTTTGGACAAAAAAAAATACAGGTAAAATTGTCTGCAGGCCGGCAACTGCAATTGCAGCCGGTGGATGATGAGCAATCATTAGTTCGTATCAGCAAACAAAAAGCGGCAGGTAAATTTATTTGGGTAGCACATGCTGGTAATCAGCAACTGCTGGCAAAGGATAATTCGTTGCAGGTGCTTTCAAAAATTGCACCCGGCACTTTTGTTGTGCAAAGCAGTGTCGCTCCTTCTGCCCCCCTGATGAATCAATGGGGAATTGACGGCGCAGGCATACTGGAAGCTCCGCAAAAATTATCTCCTCAATTAATTTCCGGCAGCATTCCCGCCCATGCAAAAATTGGCACTGACAAAGTGCAATTGATGATTGAAACCTTCCCGGGTGTTTCAATAAACGAGGTTCGCAAATCTTTGGCCGAAAGCGGTTTTCCGCCAGAGGTATCGCCGATGAACAATTGGAATGTCTTCACGCTTACCTGCACTACTGCAAATATTCAACAACTGGCTTCATTGCCATTTGTAGCGTATGTACAGCCCATTCCCGCTCCCGACAAAACCCTGAACCAAAGCAGCCGCAGCATGAGCCGGGCCAACAGCCTGCAGGCACCGCTGGCACAACGTGGCCGCAACCTGAAAGGAAGTGGCGTTACAGTGGGCGTGGGCGATGATGCTGACCCAACCTTACACCCCGACCTGGTGGACCGCATTTACAACCATACTCCAGGTATTGTAAATGACCATGGCGCTCATACTACCGGAACAGTAGCAGGCGCAGGAAATATTTTACCGCAACGTGCCGGTTATGCACCTATGGCAAATGTGGTGAGCCAGTGGTTCAGTGGCATCTTACAAAATGCAGCCACTTACGTGCAGGACTACAACATGGTAGTCACCAACAACAGCTATGGCAGTATATCGGGTGAATGCGACTGGGAGGGTATTTATGATTTGCAAAGCAAAATGCTCGATGAACAGGCTTTCACATTTCCACAACTGCTGCATGTTTTTGCTTCCGGCAATGATGGCACCATGACCTGCAGTCCTTATCCCAATCACTATGCTACCGTGTTAGGTGGTTACCAGGCTGCAAAGAACGTCATCACCACTGGCCGCACCGATTATACACAACTCGCCAGCAGCAGCAGTAGCACTGGGCCAGTAAAAGATGGCAGGTTGAAACCTGAAATCATGGCATTGGGCGAAGCCATTTACAGCACCACCGGCAACTTCAGTATCAGCAACGCTTACTTTGCTTCATGGGGTACCAGTATGGCATCGCCGGCCATTGCAGGCGGACTTACCCTTTTGTATGAACGCTACAAACAATTGCACAGTAGCCAAAATCCAAACGGCGCACTGATGAAAGGCCTGCTGCTGAATGGCGCAAGAGACCTGGGCACAACCGGCCCGGACTACCGCCATGGTTATGGAATGATGCATTTGGAAAACAGCCTGCGCATGTTGGAAGCCAACACCTACAAGCAAGGTCAAATATCACAAGGTGCATCGCAGGATACAGTGATTACAGTACCTGCAGGTACAGCCCAACTGAAAGTGATGCTTTACTGGCACGACCCGGCCGCCAATGTACTGGCTGCCAAGGCGCTGGTAAATGACCTTGACCTGGAAGTGATTACACCTTCTTCAACAACAGTATTGCCGCTGGTACTCAGCACCAACCCGGCCTCCGTTGCCAATGCAGCAACCAATGGTGTTGACCATATCAACAACAGCGAGCAGGTTGTCATCAACAATCCTGCAGCAGGAAACTACACCATCAGGATAAGAGGATACGATGTAATGGTAAACGCACCGCAGGCCTATTTCGTAGTGTTTGATTATGTGCCGGCAGGAATTAAAATAAGCGTTCCATTTGCTGGTGAATCGTGGCCTCCCGGCGGCCCCGGCATTCCCATTTCATGGGATTATACCGGCAGCACTACCGGGTCTTTCACATTGGAATATTCAACCGATGGCGGTAGCAACTGGACACTCATCAGTAATACCATTGCTGATGATCAACGTTTCTACCAATGGTCGCCGCCGTTTGGCATTGCCACCAACCAGGCCCTTGTGCGCATCACCAAAAACGGCAGTGGCGAAACCTTTACCACCGGCTCCTTTTCACTGCTTGAAATACCCACAGCTTCGCTTGCCACTGCAACTGAACAGTGTGAAGGCTATATCAAAATCAACTGGACTGCAGCAACAGGCGCTGATGGTTACGACATCCTGATGAAGCAAGGAGCTTACATGAAAACCATGGCGAGTGTGAATGCAAGTGCACTCAGCTATACCCTTGGGGGGCTCGATAAAGATTCCACATACTATGTTTCAGTAAGAGCAGTATTTGGTGGTGTAGCAGGGCGATGGAACACGCCTGTGGAACGCAAGCCCAATTCGGGCAATTGCAGCGGTTCCATCAGCGATGGTGACCTCAAGATTGATTCGGTAACTGCACCGGTTAGCGGCAGGCAGTTCACGTCAACCGCACTTACTGCTTCCACCAGCCTGAAAATCCGCATCAAGAACCTCGATGATGCCAATGCAACCGCATTTGATATTAAATACAGTATCAACGGTGCGCCTTTCATAACAAGTTCAGTTGCAACAACCGTTGCAGCAGGTGCTACCTATACGCATACCATCAACGGATTGGATTTTTCGGCAACCGGCGATTATAGCATCGTAGCTGTTGTAAAAAACACGGCAGCAACAGATGCAGTAGCAGCAAACGATACCTTCCGAACTACAGTGCGTCATCTTGCTAATCCTGCCATTTCATTGGCTTCTACATACACCGATGGTTTTGAATCTGCAACAAAGCAGCTATTGCAGAAAAATTTGATTGGCATTGCAGGCACCAATGCATGGGATTATAGTAATACCGAGGTAGTTGCACGCCTGCGCACCCAGGCTTACTCCGGCATTGCACACAGTGGCACAAAAGCCATTACCATGGATGTAAGCAAGGCCACACCCATTGCTGTCAGTCCCAACAACAACCTTACAGGCACTTTCAATTTAGGCACCTATACAACCACTAACGAAGTGCGCCTTGACTTCTGGTATAAGCAGCACGGAGTGGCACAAACTACCGGCTCACAAAACAAAGTGTGGGCACGTGGCAATGATGCCGGTGCATGGGTAGAAGTATATGACCTTGGCGCTAACCAGGCCGCTGCCGGGGTATTCAAATTATCATCAAGCGTTGAACTAAATGATTTGCTGGCCAATGCAGGACAGAACTTCAGTTCATCCACCCAAATCAGGTTCGGGCAGTTTGGTTTGTATGGTGCGGCCGATGACAATAAGTTTGCAGGTTACACTTTTGATGACGTGCGCCTGTACCTCGCCACCAACGATTTGCAACTCATTGCTATTGATACACCTTACATCTACAGCTGCGGATTATCTGACCAGGTACCTGTCAGGATTAAGGTGCGCAACTCCATGAGTGCTGCACTTAACAACATACCCGTTGCCTATTCTATCAATGGCGGAAGTGCAGTGAATGAAATCATTTCAAGCATTCCTGCCAACACTACAGCGCTGTACATTTTCAGTACAAAGGCCAACCTTTCAGCATCGGGCACATACACCATTACAACCAGCGTAAACATGCCGGGTGACAACGTTCCGGAAAACAACCAACAAAGTGCCGAAATCAAGAACCAGCCTGTCATTAGCAGCTTCCCCTATTTTGAAAACTTTGAAAGCAGTGATGGCTCCTGGTATGCCAAAGGCACCAACAGCAGCTGGCAGTTTGGAACACCGGCCTCACGAACCATCAACGCAGCTGCAAGCGGAACAAAGGCATGGAAAACAGGCCTGGCCGGCACTTACAACAGCAATGAATTAAGTTACCTGTATTCACCCTGCTTCAACATCAATGCCCTTACCACTCCTACACTGAGTTTCAGCATGGCGTACGATTTGGAAGATTGCACACAGTATGGAGTGGTGTGCGATGCAGGCTGGGTAGAGTATTCATACGATGGAGTAGTATGGCAAAAACTTGGCAGCAGTGGAAGCGGCACCAATTGGTACGACTATGCTTCATCGCAAATCTGGACAAGGTCAAACAAAACATACTGGCATGTTGCTACCATTGCCTTGCCAAAACAAACAGGCAATATCAGTTTGCGCTTTGTAATGAGCAGTGATGATGATGTAAACCGCGAAGGCATTGCCATTGACGACATACACATTTTTGATAACACCATGCCTATTTACACAGGGCCCACCAATTCCGGTGCTATCAATCAAACAGTCTCCGGCAATGGGTTTATTCATTTTACACAGGGTGGCAAAGTAGTTGCTTCACTAAAGCCCAACGGTGCAACACTTGGCGTTACCGAAGCACAGGCCTATTTCAATACTGGCGCTATTCGCACAAACGGTTACCAGTATTTTGCCAACAGAAATATTACTGTTAAGCCCGCCAACCTTACCCCCTCACCAGCTACTACTGTGCGGTTCTATTTTACCGATGCAGAAGTAAATGAATTGCGCAGCGCTACCGGTTGTGCCAGTTGCAAACCACCGGCCAATTACACCAAACTGAACATTACTAAAATAACTATGCCCGATAAGGCAAATGAAGATGGCACATTGGACAATAATTTCAATGGAACATTCAGCGTCATTCCAAACAACAATATAGTGTTTGTTCCTTACGATGCCGGCTACTATGCCGAGTATTCCGTTTCAAGCTTTTCTGAATTCTGGCTCACCGATGGTTACTTTAATCCTCCGCTGTCAGCCAACTGGGTTCGCTTTGACGCGATCAAAATCAATAAAAACGATGCACAGCTAAGCTGGAGCACTGCCAATGAAAGCAATGTGTTGCAGTACGAAGTGGAGGTAAGTACAGACGGTAATGGCAGCTTTGTTTCGCTGGGAACTGTAGCAGCTAAAAACGCAAATGCTTCAAGCTACACCTATACAGATGCAATGGCTAACAAGAAAGGAACATACTATTACCGCATCAAACAAATAGCCCGCGATGGCCATGCTTCCTATTCTGCCACACGAATGATTAGGTTTGGTGAAACCGGCCTTACAGTATCGGCTTATCCCAACCCGGTGAATAACGAGTTGATGGTTGTTGCTGAAACAGATACACCTGCATTATTGCAATGGAAACTCACAGATGCTGCAGGCCGCATTGCACTGCAGGGAAAATGGCAAATGAATAGCATTGCTGAAAAATGGCGCATCAACACCCGGTCATTGGCAACAGGCATTTATCAACTCATCTTGAATGATGGGGTGAAGCAATACCAGCAAAAAGTGGTGAAATTGGGGCAATAATCCAGCGAGTTTTTTGGACAGCGGGCCATGGTTGAATAGGCAATAATCTGAATCCACAACTCTCATCACTACAGCAAGTGGGGACATCATCCGCACTTGCACTTTCTGTTGAATACCGGCTCCGGGCTACCCCACTTTCCGTACATTTGCCACCCTCATGAACCTTGATGCGCTGAAAGAAACGTATCGCTCAGACCCCCGCGTTTTTCAAATTGCGGACAGGCTGTCTTTTGCCAAAACCCAACACATCAGTGCACAAAACCTCCAGGGAAGCAGCAAGGCTTTCACAATGGCTGCTGTGTTTGAGCATCCAACTGCCGCCGGTCTCAATCATATTGTGATAATGGACGATGCAGAAGATGCCGCCTATTTTCACAACAGCCTCGAAAACATTACCAATGCTCTCGACCTGTTTTATTTCCCCGGTTCATTTAAAAACAGGAAAAACTTTCAGTTGCTCAACAGCAGCCACGTGATGCTGCGTACCGAAGCACTCACAAAAATTGCTGCCGGCGGCAATAAGAAAATTCTGGTCACTTACCCGGAAGCCATTTTCGAAAAAGTGGTAGTGCCCAAAACACTTTCCGGCAATATTATTTCCATCAGGCAGGCGGAAACATTGCACGTGGAAGGCGTACTGGAACTGCTGGTAATGCTGGGCTTTTCCCGCACCGACTTTGTTTATGAACCGGGCCAGTTTGCCATTCGCGGCGGCATTCTGGATATCTATTCTTTTGGCAACGAAAAGCCTTACCGCATTGA
Source organism: Sphingobacteriales bacterium (assembly GCA_037443285.1). Taxonomy (GTDB): domain Bacteria; phylum Bacteroidota; class Bacteroidia; order Chitinophagales; family Chitinophagaceae; genus Phnomibacter. The sequence continues at coordinate 9,146 of JBBIOQ010000019.1, forward strand.
GCTTTTCGGCAACGAAGTAGACAGCATTCGCATCTTCGATCCCGAAACTCAGTTGAGTGAACGCAAACTGCTTTCAGTGAATATCATCCCCAACATTGAAACGCAGTTTGAACAGGATGAGAAAACAAGCCTGCTGGAATTTCTGCCGGAGAACACAGTGATATGGATGAACGACTGGAATTTCATTCGCGAAAAAATGGATCAGGAACAGGAAAGCCTCACCATCTTTTTGGATTACCTGAAAGAAAATCCAAAGGCATCGCTCGACAATATTGATGAAGAAGAGCGGCCACTGATTAAAGAGCATGTAAGTGAAGCCGACTTTGTGAACATTGAAAAATTTACAGCGCTATTTTCTGCACGTCACCAGGTGAGTTTTGATGGTGTGTTTGCAAATTCAACTAGCACAACATGGGAAGGAACTGTTATTCCTTTCAACACCAGGCCACAGCCGAGTTTCAACCGAAATTTCAACTTGCTCATCAGCGACCTGAAGCAATGGGAGAAAAAAGGATTTGCCATTTACCTTTTTGCGGAGCAGGCCAAACAGTTGGAGCGCTTGTACACCATCTTCACAGACCTCCATACGGAAATTCAATTTTCACCGGTCACCATCAGCATTCACGAAGGATTTGTAGATGAAGATTTGAAAATAGTTTGCTACACCGACCACCAGATTTTCCAGCGCTACCATAAGTTCAAAGTGAAACAGGCTTTCAGCAAGAACAAGGCTATCACGCTGAAAACCCTTCGTGAACTGCAGCCCGGCGATTATGTAACGCACATTGATCACGGGGTGGGTATTTTCAGCGGTCTAGAAAAAATGGAAGTGAATGGCCGCATGCAGGAAGCCGTGCGGTTGCGATACAAAGACGGTGATTTGTTGTACGTGAACCTTTCGTCGCTCCATAAAATTGGCAAGTACACCGGCAAGGAAGGACACGTACCCAAAATGAACAAACTGGGTAGCGAAGCGTGGAGCAGGCTGAAAGAAAAGACTACCAAACAAATTAAGGACATTGCCGAAGACCTCATTAAACTGTACGCTGAACGTAAGGCACAGAAAGGGTTTCAGCACAGCCCGGATAATTATTTGCAAACCGAACTCGAAGCATCCTTTCTTTTTGAAGACACACCCGACCAGGGAAAGGCTACAGCCGATGTGAAGAAAGATATGGAGAAGGACAGCCCTATGGACAGGCTGGTGTGCGGCGATGTTGGATTTGGAAAAACAGAAGTTGCCATTCGTGCTGCCTTCAAATCCGTTTGCGACAGCAAGCAGGCAGCGGTGTTGGTGCCTACTACCATTCTAGCCTACCAGCACTACAAAACATTCAGCAAACGGCTTGAACATTTCCCCGTAACGGTTGACTACATCAACCGTTTCAAAAGCAGCAAGGAGAAGAAAGAAACACTGAAGAAACTGGAGGAAGGAAAGATAGACATCATCATTGGCACGCATGCTTTGCTGAGCAAGGATGTAAAGTTCAAAGACCTTGGCCTGATGATTGTGGATGAGGAACAGAAGTTTGGTGTAACCGCTAAAGAAAAACTGAAACAACTACGTACCACGGTGGATAGTTTGACGCTGACTGCTACACCTATTCCTCGAACACTGCAGTTCAGCCTTATGGGTGCTCGTGACCTTAGCATCATTAACACGCCACCACCCAACCGACAACCGGTACAAACGGAAGTGCAGGTTTTTAATGAGGACAATATCCGCGATGCCATCTACTATGAAACAGAACGCGGCGGGCAGGTATTCTTCATACACAACCGCGTGGCAAGCCTTGGTGAAATGGCGGCGCTTATCCGCGGACTTTGCCCCGACCTCAGTGTAGCCTATGCCCACGGCCAGATGGAAGGCGACAAACTGGAAGACACCATTCTCGACTTCATGGATCGCCGTTATGATGTGCTGGTGTGCACCAACATTGTAGAAAGCGGTGTGGACATACCGAATGTGAACACGATTATTGTAAACAATGCCCACCAGTTTGGCCTGAGCGACCTGCACCAGTTGCGTGGTCGTGTGGGCCGCAGCAATAAGAAAGCATTCTGTTACCTGCTGGCGCCGCCGATGAGCACCTTGCCACACGACAGTCGCAAACGGCTTCAGACACTGGAGCAGTTCAGCGATTTGGGCAGCGGCTTCCAGATTGCCATGCGTGACCTTGATATCCGCGGTGCAGGCAATTTGCTGGGTGGCGAACAGAGTGGCTTCATTGCAGAAATCGGCTTTGAGATGTACCACAAAATACTCGATGAAGCCATCCGCGATTTGAAGCGCAAACAATTCAAGGAACTGTTCAGAGAAGAAATTCAACAGCAAGATGATTTCGTTAGCGACTGCACCATTGAAACAGACCTTGAAATACTGATACCCGATACCTACGTTGAAAATATTGCCGAACGACTGAGTCTATATACCCGCCTTGATAATGCAGAGGATGATGAAGAACTGGCGGCATTCAGGCAGGAACTGCAGGATCGCTTTGGTCCTGTGCCGCCCCAGGTGGAAGATCTGTTTCGCACAGTAAAAACCCGCAAACTGGCGGGGGCATTGGGTTTTGAAAAGATGCTGCTTCGCGACAGCCTGCTGCGCTGTTACTTTGTCCCCAACCACGAATCGCCCTATTTCCAGAGCGAAACTTTCCAGAAGATTATTCAATACATTCAAACGCAGACCAACAAGGCGCAGCTAAAACAAGTAGGCAAGAATGGCATATTGGTAGTGAAGGACATCAACAGCATGACAACTTTGCTAAACTTCATTACTAAGCTTCATGACTTTGTAGTTGAAAAGAAACCTTCATGATCAGCCACCATTTTTTCAATTTGATATCAATGAGAAGGGCCATCATTACTGATGACCCTTCTTTTTTTGTGACTCAAATTTTGCCTATCAGAAAACATTCCACCACATGCCTATGCTGTAATACACATGCTTGAGGCTGTTGATGTTGAAGTCTTCGTTTTTGTTGGTAGCATAATTGTAGCCAACATTGGCATGAAGGCCTGCATAATTGCCCAGCCTGAAAAGTGCACCAACTTCGGGCCGCACCACAAAACCCCAGTTGTTGGATTCACTTACAAAAATGTTGTAGTAAGCACTTTGCTCACTGTACTGTCCACCTAAGCCAATTCCAATATAGGGTTTCACTTTTGCCCCACCATCAAAATAATAGTGCACATTGGCAGCAAGTGGCAGGTTGTATACCTGGCGAACCATATCGGTATACATTGCCTGTGAGCCATCGGGCTTTTCATAAACAGTTGGAGCGATGTATTGCTCAAAAGAATTCCAGTCTATATCAGCGCCCACACTCAGGTTCTTTTTTACAAAATGGCGAAACTCAAACCTGCCACCGGCAAAACTTGTCTTGGTGAGGTAATTTGAGTTTACCGGGGTTGCTATTTGCCAGTTGAGCGTCATCATGTTTTTAAGGAACCAATCATTCTGCGCTTTGGCTGTTATGTTGAGGCATGCTATTACGCCTGCCAGGATGATTAACTTTCTCATACTAATGTGATTTAGTGTTTGATGTAAGGTGATTGCTTATATGCCTGGTTGATGGCCGTTTCGGTAAGGTTGGCGTTTGTTTGGTTGTTGGTTGTGCTGAACACGCCAAACATAGTTGCTCCCCAAATAGCCCGAAGGTTGTTGTTAGAACTGTAGTTCTTCAAGTCGAATAGATAGAGTGTGCTTGTGCCAACAGTATAAGTGTATGAAGTGCACCATGGATAATAATAACCTCCGCCAGGATAACCCCAGTACCAGGGTGGATAATAACCCCACCATCCGTCCCACCAGCCACCGCAAATTGCCGTGCGGGTAACATCTTTGATAACGGTAAGGCGTAAACCAAGGTCGGGTTTGGAACCACGCGATACAAAAGTGTATCCCCTGCTGGTCATGTTGGTCTTCACTGCATTTACAAGTTGGGCAGCCAGCGGTCCGGTAAGGATGCTGTCCTTGGGATTGGTAGCCACAATACTGACGGTGTCGGAGATGTAGTAAGTAGAATAGCCGGAGAAATTCGCCTGCAGGTCGCGGTCAGTTGCAACTACTTGCTCGTTGGTAAGTTGATCGAGGTTGGGCGTTTTGCGGCAGGATGCCAGTGCAATTACCAAACCTGCAATCAGGAGTGTTCTGATTCTCATAAGTTGGGGTTTAATGAATAATGATGATGTCAAAAGTACACTAATGCGAAAAGTGACTCATGCAAACTGAGACAAGCAAACGTTAATGGCTGCTGCAAATGATGTGCCATTTAATGGTAAAAAAATGCCTGCAAATCGAGTTGAAATTTGCAGGCGCGGTGTATGTTCTTCTCTGATATTTTGCTAAGCAACAATATTGATCATGCGGCCTTTTACGAAGATGAATTTCTTCACTGGCTTGCCTTCGAGCCATCTTTGAACCACTTCGTTGGCAAGCGCTAATTGCTCTGCCTCTTCCTGGCCCGCATCTACGCTGATGTGCATGGTAGTGCGCACTTTTCCGTTGATGCTTACCGGGTATTCCTTGGTGCTTTCTGCAATATGAGCAGCATTGAATGTGGGAAAAGCAGCGTCCAGAACACTGCTGGTGTTACCAAGGGAAACATAAAGCTCTTCACTGATGTGCGGAGCATAAGGTGTAAGCATGATCACCAACGGTTCGAGGATTGCCGCCTTGCGACATTTCAATTCACTTAGTTCATTTACACAAACCATAAAAGCACTGACGGCGGTATTAAAACTGAAACGCTCTGTGTCGTCTTCAATCTTTTTAATAGTCTTGTGCAATACTTTCAGTTCGGCAGGTGTTGGTGCATCGTTGGTTACCATCCAGCCCTTCATTTCATCGTAAAACAAACGCCAGAGTTTTTTAAGGAAGCGATGGACGCCTTCGATGCCTTTGGTATCCCAGGGCTTGCTTACTTCCACAGGACCGAGAAACATTTCGTACATGCGGAAAGTGTCGGCGCCGTACCTGTTCACAAGGTCATCCGGGTTCACTGTGTTGAACTTTGACTTGGACATCTTTTCAACTTCGGAACCGCAGAGGTATTTGTCTTCTTCCAAAATGAATTTGCCATTTGCATATTCTCCATTCCTCCATTTCCTAAACGACTCAATGTCCAGTTCATAACCATCAACAAAATTTACATCGGCATGAATCTTATCAGTTTTCTGGCCGTTGTATTCATCATTGCCATCCAGCAATCCTTTGGAAACAAAAGTGTTTGTGCCATTAATTCGATACACAAACCTGGATGAACCCTGAATCATTCCTTGGTTCAGCAACTTCTTAAATGGTTCATCAAAACCAATATGGCCGAGGTCGTGCAAGGCTTTGGTCCACATGCGGCTGTACAACAAGTGACCTACCGCATGTTCAGTACCGCCCACGTACAAGTCCACCTGGTTCCAGTAGTCACTTACAGAACGGTTGCAAAATTCATTTTCATTGTGCGGGTCCATGTAGCGCAGGAAGTACCACGATGAACCTGCATAACCGGGCATGGTATTCGTTTCCAATTCACGGGCTACCCATTCAGGAATATTCGCCAGCGGACCTTCACCTTCAGGTCCGGGTGAATAGCTTTCCACTTCCGGCAAAAGAAGCGGCAAGTCAGTTTCGGGCAAAGTATGCGCCACACCTTGCTGCCACTGCACCGGGAATGGCTCGCCCCAGTAGCGCTGGCGGCTGAAGGCAGCATCACGCATTTTATAGTTCACTTTTCGCTTGCCTATTCCCATTTCTTCCAACCTGGCAATCACCACTTCAATGGCATCCCGCATCAGCATTCCATTGATGAAGCCGCTGTTTTCGAGAGTGGCATCCTTGGTGGGATTGGCCTCTTCGCCGTTGTAAAATGAGCCAATGATATTGGTGATGGGAATATTGAAATAACGGGCAAATTTGAAATCACGTTCATCGCCGCAAGGCACGGCCATAATAGCACCGGTGCCATAACCCGCCAACACGTATTCACTAATCCAAATCGGAATTTCACGCCCGTCAAAAGGATTAATGGCATAAGCGCCGGTGAAGCAGCCGGTAATTTTCTTTTCGGCCTGGCGTTCACGTTCGCTGCGGCTGTTTACATAATCAAGATATTTTTCAACTTCATCATGTTGTGCTGCAGAAGTAACTTCTTTCACCCATGCAAGTTCAGGTGCTACTACCATGAAGTCGACACCAAAAATGGTATCAGGTCGGGTGGTGTACACCCGCATCGATGGCATATTACCTTTTTCACTTTTTACTGCAAAATCAATTTCGGCGCCATAGCTTTTTCCAATCCAGTTGGTCTGCATTTCCTTCATGGCATCGCTGAATTCAATTTGCTCCAGGCCTTTCAGCAAACGGTCGGCATACTCGGTAATACGGAGGTACCATTGACGCAGTTTCTTTTTCACCACAGGATGGCCACCACGTTCGCTCACGCCATTCACCACTTCATCGTTTGCCAGTACTGTACCCAATGCTTCGCACCAGTTCACTTCGCCATAGCCGCAGTAGGCAAGGCGGTATTCCATGAGAATGGCTTGCTGGTATGTTTCGTCGAAGGACAGCCATTCATCAGCCCCAAAAGAGTTGGCTGTTGACAGTTGACCGTTGACAGTCAACTTAAATTTCTCGTTCGGAAAGGGATGCGCTGCATTTCCTTCCCTTTCAAAAGAAGCTATCAGTTCGCTAATGGGCTCAGCCTTTTGCTTCTGGCGATTGAAGAAGCTGCTGAACAACTGCATGAAAATCCACTGAGTCCATTTGTAGTATTTCGGATCGCAGGTGCGTACTTCACGTTCCCAATCGAAGCAGAATCCGATATTATCAAGTTGTTTGCGGAAGTTGCTGATATTTTGCTCTGTGCTTATTGCCGGATGTACACCATGCTCAATAGCGTATTGTTCAGCAGGCAACCCGAAAGCATCGTACCCCATGGGGTGCAGCACGTTGAAACCTTTCAGGCGTTTGTATCGGCTGAAAATATCGCTGGCAATATAACCCAGCGGATGGCCTACATGTAGCCCAGCACCACTTGGATAAGGAAACATATCCAGCACATAATACTTTGGCCTGGGCGACTGGTTAGGAACACTGTATGCCTTCGATTCTATCCACTTCGCCTGCCATTTCTTTTCTATTTCGTTGAAATTGTATTCCATAATTACCCTGCGGGATTTTTTTGAGTCATTCACAATGCAGGCAAACAGCAAGTACCGGCCTGTTATTTAAGTTTTACATCCTGTTAAAAACCGCTGTTGGGTTTCCAAAGATTCATGGGGCAAGGCAATTAAGCCCGGCGGCAATCGTTAAATCAGGGCAGCAAAAATAAGGAAAGGCTTATTCCGTTATTTTTGTTCGGCTCTCGCAAGGCTTTACCCATTCATTCTTTACTCATTTTTTATTCAGAAATATTATATGTCGCAGATTGGAAAATTTGGCACCAAAAAAGGCAGGACCTCTTATGTAATGGCTATTGTTGGCGTGTCGCTGGTACTGGTGTTACTTGGCGTGCTGGGATGGCTGGGCATCAATTATACCAAGCTTACTGCCTATTTCAAGGAGTCGGTGCCGGTGCAGGTGTTTTTGCGTGAAACCATTACTGATAAGGAAAAAGACAACCTGATTGCCCAGGTGCAGGCATTGCCCTACATTAAAAAATGGACCTACAAGGACAAGGAAACTGCCAAAAGGGAATGGCAGGCCATGGGCAACGAAGATTTCATGCAGTTTATTGATACCAATATCCTGCCCCGGAGTATCGAAATGAACCTGAAAAGCCAGTATGTGGTTACAGATACGCTTAAAAAAATTGAATCCATTTTCAGGCAAAGCCCTTATGTCACTGATGTAAAATATCCTTCGAACGTGGTTGGCAATATGACCATCCTTTCCAAAGTGGGCTTTGCGCTGGGAGCCGTGGCCTTGCTGCTGGCCATTGTGGTGATTGTGCTTATCGACAACACCATCAGGCTGGCCATGTTCAGCAATCGATTCCTCATTAAAACCATGCAAATGGTAGGCGCCACCCGCAATTTCATAGCAAGGCCCATGAACATCAGGGCTGTTATCAACGGGGCCATCGCTGCAGGCATTGCCATAGCCATTTGTGGCGTTACGCTGGCCACCCTTGAACAGGTAGTGCCCGAACTCAAGACGGTACACGACACAAGCCTGCTCCTGCTGCTGGCGCTCCTGCTGCTGGTCATTGGCATTGCCATCAGCTGGTTCAGCACGCAGCGCAGTGTGATGAAATACCTGAAAATGAAGCTGGATGACCTGTATTAAGGCCAAAGGTTTGAGGTTAAAGGTTGGGGGTTTGGGGAATTGAAATGCAACGGCAAACCAACCGTCCATCAGGCCACCCATAAAGAACATGTAAACCTGTGAACTCGTGAACTTCTGAACAGTCTTCCTGACCTTTATTTCCCTTACTTTGCGCCATAACAATTTGAGCAATGTCGAAGAAAGATAACAAGAGCACCCACATTTCGGTGGTAGACCACACCCCGCTGTTTGGCAAGGCCAACTACCTGTACATGATTGCAGGCGGCGTAATTATTGCGCTGGGAATGGTAGTTATGGCCGGTGGCAAAAGCCCCGACCCGAAAGTATTTGCCTACAACGAGGTGTATAGCACCATGCGCATCACCATTGCTCCCATCCTGATAATGCTGGGCCTGGGAGTTGAAGTATTTGCAATCTTTAAAAAGTGAAGCTGGTAATTACCGGCTTTTTTTATAATCCCAATTCCTGAAATGGATCTGATTCAAGCCATTGTAGTGGCCATTGTAGAAGGCATTACAGAATACCTTCCCATCAGCAGCACCGGGCACATGATTATTGCCGAAAGATTGCTCAACATTCCTTCCTCCGATTTCACCAAAATCTTCACGGTAGCTATACAGCTGGGAGCCATATTGAGTGTGCTGGTGCTTTACCGCAAAAGATTTTTGGATGTAAAACACTGGCAGTTTTATGCCAAACTTCTGGTGGCTGTAATACCGGCGTTAGTGCTGGGCAAACTCTTTTCCGATAAAATTGATGCATTGCTCGAAAGCCCGCTAACCGTGGCCATCACTATGCTTGCAGGTGGTATCATCCTGCTTTTCATCGACAATATTTTCAATAAACATACCATCCGCGATGAGGAACGCATCAGCTACCCTTCGGCATTCATGATTGGTTTGTGGCAATGCCTCGCTATGATACCTGGCGTAAGCCGAAGCGCAGCATCCATTATTGGTGGCATGCAGCAACGGCTCACACGGTCGCTCGCAGCCGAGTTCTCCTTCTTTCTTGCAGTACCAACCATGGCTGCGGCCACCGGCTATTCCCTTTTTCTGAAGCACTGGAAAGGCAATGGCACCGAGATGAAAGGATATGAAGTCATTATGTCGAGCAAACAGAACCTGCAGGCATTTGCCGTGGGCAACGTAGTCGCATTTATTGTAGCCATGCTGGCAATAAAATTCTTCATTGGCTTTTTGCAGAAACATGGTTTCCGCCTGTTTGGCTGGTACCGCATTATTGCAGGCATTGCCCTGCTGGCCATGCTTTGGAGTGGGTACCTGAAGTGAGGTTTAGGGTGTGAGGTTTGTGGTTTATGGTTTATGGTTTATGGTTTATGAAAGTGTGGAAAATGCTACAAGCCCGTTTTATGATTTATAAGCAGTCCAAATTTTTGTGTTCATTCATCTGCATTTCTGAATGATTAGGCTGCCCGGCAGCATGCACTCCGGGCAACTTTGAAGGCTGGAACAATTGAACATTTGAACTTCCCAATCTCCAATTCCAATTATTCCTTACTTTTTCCGCTGCAAAACTGCTTTTCATGCAAACTGCTTCGAAGAAAGTCATCAACGCATGGGCTATGTACGACTGGGCCAATAGTGCGTACAACCTGGTCATCACTTCTACCATTTTCCCGGCTTATTATGTTGGCATCACTGCCAGTAAGGTGGCAGGACAACCAGCCTATGTACATTTCTTCGGGCACAGGTTTATCAATACAGCGCTGCAAAATTTTGCTTTGGCCGTTGTGTTTCTGTTCGTGGCATTCAGTTCGCCTATCCTAAGTTCCATAGCCGACTACAGGCGAAACAAAAAAATATGGCTGCGCTGGTTCAGTTACATTGGTTCAGCAGCATGTGTAGCCCTGTTTTTGTTTTTGCCCGATGGCAGTACTGAAATAGGCATACCGCATATTGAATACGGTATCATTGTGTTTTCCATTGCAGCACTCGGCTACTGGGGCAGCCTTGTTTTTTACAATTCCTACCTGCCCGATATAGCAGCCCCCGAAGACCAGGACCGTGTAAGTGCCAAAGGATTTTCCATGGGATACATTGGCAGTGTGCTGTTGCAGATAATTTGCTTCATCATCATACTGATGCCTGAAACATTTGGTTTTGAAAAAGGAACCACCACAGCAGTTCGCTTTTCATTCCTGCTTACAGGATTGTGGTGGTTTGGCTTTGCCCAAATTACACTGAGAGCCATGCCTGTAAGCAGCAAGGCCGAAAGAAAACAGAAAAAGAATGTACTGACCAATGGTTTTCACGAACTGAAATTGGTATGGAACCAATTGCGTCACCTGCCTGCAGCAAAAAGATTCCTTCTTTCTTTTTTTCTCTACAGCATGGGCGTACAAACTGTGATGCTGGTAGCCGCAGGTTTTGGGAAAAAAGAAATATTTCCTGATCCAAAAGATGAGCCCAAACTACTCATCACCATCATCATCATACAGATAGTAGCCATCATTGGTGCAGTAGGCATGAGCCGGCTGAGTAAAATAATTGGCAACTGGTGGGTGCTGACATTGGCTGTAATTGTTTGGACGGGAATTTGTATTGTGGCCTATGGTGTGCACACTCCTGTACAGTTTTACGCCCTTGCGGCGGTGGTAGGTTTGGTAATGGGCGGCATTCAAAGTATGAGCCGCAGCACCTATTCAAAACTACTGCCTGAAACACAGGATACTACTTCCTTCTTTAGTTTCTACGACGTAACCGAAAAAATTGCTATCGTTATCGGCATGTTCTGTTTTGCCTATGTGGAAGAAACCACTTCAAATATGCGCAACAGCGTTGTTGCATTGGGAAGTTTCTTTGTGCTTGCGCTGCTGGCAATGGCATATGCCAAGCCTGCTTTTGCAAGACATTTTGGTGCAGCCAACAAAATCAGCTGAACTTTGCAGCATTGAAAACTTTGTAAATGGCAATGACAGTTAAATGGCAAAGGCACTTGTAATGCCTACATCATTTTCATTCAATAAAACCACATGAAACTCTATTCTATCAATACCGGCTATCTTAAACTGGACGGTGGCGCTATGTTTGGTGTGGTGCCCAAAGTAATCTGGAACAAATTGAACCCTGCCGATGAAAACAACCTATGCAACTGGGCCATGCGATGCCTGCTGGTTGAAACCGGCAACCGGCTTATTTTAATTGACAACGGACTTGGGGACAAACAGGATGAGAAATTCTTCGGCCATTATTACCTAAACGGAGACGACAGCCTCGACAAAAGCCTGGCCCGGCATGGCTTTTCGAAGGATGACATCACCGATGTTATTCTTACACACCTTCATTTCGACCATTGCGGCGGAAGCATAGCCAGAGAAGGTGAAAAATTAGTGCCTGCATTCAGGCATGCAAAATTCTGGAGCAATGAGCGCCACTGGAAATGGGCTACAGAACCCAATGCAAGGGAGAAAGCCTCATTTCTAAAAGAAAATATTTTGCCCATGCAGGAATGCGGGCAATTGCATTTTATTCCCGTTACAGAGAAAGGAACTGTTGCATTTGATGATGTGGAAGATGTGACCATCCGCTATGCTTTTGGGCATACCGATGCCATGATGTTGCCACAGGTTAAAGTGAATGGAAAGACACTGGTGTACATGGCAGACCTGCTACCCTCCCCGGCACACATTCCATTGCCCTATGTAATGGCTTACGACATGTTTCCACTTATTAGCATGGATGAAAAAAAAGCATTTCTTGAAGAAGCTGTCGCCAATAATTACATCCTTTTTTTCGAACACGACCCGGTAGTGGAATGTTGCACGCTGCAGCGCACGGAAAAAGGTATCAGGGCAAAAGAAACAGGAAGGCTTGAGGATTTTATCTGACCTGTCAGCGAATATCAATCAGCGATGTAAGTGGGTAGCGCAGGTTATGGTAACTCATCATGTCTACCTTAATGTTGCCCACCAGTATGGGCGATTCAATGCGCACCGGCAGCCTGTTGGCATCGTCCGTTACCCATACTGTCATTTTTTCGCCACCTTCAAAAATGCTCCCTTTCAATAGCAGCGGCTTCATCTTTATACACCTGAACTTTCCGTATCTCGTTTTCACCACTTCTTTGCCCAGGTATCTGATGTACACATTGTAAACTTTGTTGTCCAGAAACAGGTCGAACGGAAGCATATCGCCTGGTTTGAGTTTATCAAAATTCATGTTGCGGGCCAGGTACATTTCACTCATTACATCCTGCACACATTCCGGAATCGTGAACACACCCTTGTTGGTGACGGCCGTCTTGTTCTCGTGATAGAAGGTGATGTTTTCATACATTCTGTAGCCGCCCTCATCCACATTCCTGATAAAACGCTTTGGCAGCAGCGTTTGCGTGTCAATATAGGTTTCATACCTGTCTCGCACCCTGAAAATCCAATCGTAACTGGGCAAAGTGGCGCCATCGCCCACAATGTGAAATACCGGTTTGTAGTTCAGCGTTTCCGGTTTCACTGTAAAAGTTGCAGTACCGGCATGCACCCAAATGCCAGCAAGGGTATAGTAAACAAAAAATTGTATTTGCTCACCAGCGCCAATTGCTTTGTTTCTTATCAGGCACGATGATTGTGGCTGTGCCGTGAAAGCAATAAGCAGAAGCAATGATGTTAGTAAGCGTGTGAGATGCTTCATGGTTCTATAGATCAGTTTTTGCCAAAGAGTTTAACGCTGAGCAAAATCAAACTTCCGGCCAGTGCGGGTAAAATAATATTTATAAACCAAATAAAGCCTGATGCTACCAAAATGCCCAGGGAATCGGTGCTGAACAAGCCAAAAACAAAAAGGCTGGTTTGTCCGCGTATACCCAGTTCGGCAAGTGATGCACTGGGCACAATGGCAAGTATTAAAAACATGGCAGCTGTTGCAGCAAACATTGATTGAGGGCTTATGGCAATTCCCAATGCTCCAAACACTGCCAGGTACTGCACCAGAAATACCAAATAACGAAGCGCTGAAATCCCCAGAATCTTCATTAACTCACTCGCTTGTATTTCTCCAACCGCATGTACATAAAAAGCATACTTGCTAAAGGGTGGCCACTTTTCAAAAAGCCTTATCAGGCTGCCGATATTGAAATAAAGGAGAACCGTTGCAACCAGCACCAGTAATGTGCCGTAAAACACCACGTTGGTTAGCAGCCATGGCCATTCATTGCTGTCGGCCATTTTATGTTGTAAAATCCATACACCCACTACACCTGCCAACATGGTGATCATCAGTTGACTCATGCTGCTCATGGCCGTAAGCGTAGCAGCCCTGATGCGGCTTCCATCGGGCATATACAGCACACGCCCTAAAAATTCACCCATGCGGTTGGGTGTAAGCATTGTAAACGAAACACCCGCAAGTACTGACAACAAAGACTTGAAATAATTAATGGGCATCAGGTGGTTTACCAATAATTTCCATTTGAATGCCTCAATGCCCCAGTTGACGAACATGAGCAACACAGATAACAACAACCACCACCTGCCACCGCCCTTCAAACTATCTTTCAGCGTTTGCCAGTTCTGTGGCAGGTTCTTTTGCAAATGCAACTGTTGATAAATGGAAAACGCTATCAGTACAAACAGCAATGGCCCTAGTACATAATTGACAAAGCGCTTTATTTTCTGATAGTAAGGCAATGCCCGGTTTTTTCGGGCTGCAAAATACTGTTTACTTTCGAGCCTTGTCGCCGGCTATTAGTATTTCAACAACCTTAACGTAAGGCGGCCGTTTGATTTTCAATTTCAAAATGACTACCAAAAAAATCCCACCTGTTTCGCCAAAAATCATTGTAGGCATCGATCCCGGAACAGTGGTGATGGGTTATGCTGTTATCCGTTGCGAAGGCAATCGCATTTCATTGCTCGTTATGGATAACCTGCGTATGAGTTGGAAGCAGGATGTTTTTGAAAGGCTTGAAAAAATTTTCACCACCATCGATCAAATCATTATCCAATATCGACCGGCACATTTTGCCATTGAGGCCCCGTTTTACGGAAAGAATGTTCAGAGTATGCTCAAACTTGGGCGTGCACAGGGCGTTGCTATTGCCTGTGCCATGAAACATCAACTTGCAGTAATGGAATACTCACCCAAAAAGGTGAAACAAGCCATTACCGGCAGCGGTAACGCTGACAAGGAAAAAGTGTGGAGCATGCTGCAACGCATTACCGGCCTCACCGAAAAGCCCAAGGGCTTTGATGCTTCGGATGCACTTGCTGTGGCAGTATGCCATCATTTCCAATTACAGTCACCCATTTCGGCAGCTGGCAGCAAGGCAAAAGGATGGGATGACTTCATCAAAAAAAATCCGGGAAGGGTAAAAACCTGACAGCTCAAAAAAGAACAGAAATAATATGCTGCGTTGCTATTGCTATTCCAATGGTCCTTTTTAAAGAATACTTAGGCGGACAGATGCGCAATTATCTTTTCCTGTACTGCCTTTAGTTCCTCCACCGTTGGTTTCAGTTTCTTTTTAAGAATATCGGCATCGCCCATGCCATTCATAGGCACAAGATGAATGTGTGCATGCGGCACTTCAAAACCAATGGTGATGATGTTTACGCGGTTGCATCCAACAGCATTGACTATTGCCCGAGCAATAGGTTTGCAGAAAGTGAGATACCCATCAAGGTATTCGTCAGGCAGTTCGAAAAGCTTGTCTACTTCCATCTTTGGCACTACAAGCGTATGTCCTTCCGTAGCCGGAAAGATGTCGAGAAACGCATAGAATTTTTCATTCTCTGCAATTTTAAACGATGGTATTTCGCCTGCGATGATTTTGCTGAAAATGGTCATTCTGTATCCTCCTTTTTCTCCCATGCGGGAAATTTTGTACACCAGAAAACGCCTGGATTATTCAATTCCTGCCGGCCAATAAAAACGGCAGCAAGTGTTGAACTTGTTGCCGCAATTTAAGTGATTCGATAGCACAAAAACTTTAACCCGGTCGAATGCCGGGCGGTGTTTCAGCTTCTATATTCCAATTTCTTCAATCTTGAATTTAAGCATGCCGGTGGGTGCCTGCACCTCGGCAATATCTCCTACTGTTTTGCCAATCAGGCCCTTGCCGATAGGTGATGTAGCTGAAATTTTACCTGCTTTCAGGTCGGCCTCTTTTTCACCAACAATAGTGTATTCAACGGTTTTTTTAGTGGCCATGTTGGTTATTTTCACTTTGGTCAAAATACTCACCTTGCTGGTATCAATGGCATTGGGGTCGAGTATGCGGCTATTGGCAATGGCAGACTCCAGTGACTTTATTTTTGCCTCCAGGATGCCCTGCGCTTCTTTGGCCGCATCATACTCTGCGTTTTCTTTCAGGTCGCCTTTTTCACGAGCCTCAGCTATGGCGCGGCTCGCCTCCGGGCGGTCAATTGCCCGCATGTGCTGCAATTCAGCTTGCATTTTTTCAAATGTTTCCTGCGTTACGTAGTTCACAATGCTCATATCCGGTTCAGTTTTTTGTGTGTTTGCAATGGTTGAGACAGAAAAAAATAACAACGCCTCCACCACAGTGAAAGCGTTGCTATCGGGTCAAAAATAGTAAAAAAGCAATTCGGGCAAAATTTTAGGCGCCCAGCAATTAGGCGATTTTACACTTTGCCATCCAACCCGGTGATTTTCAACCCCAGATTCACCTGTTAAGCAGCACCTAAACAAACTATTTGAGAATCTGACTACTTATTGCAGCTTCTTAACCCTTGCCAAAAAGCTTTTCCCACACCACCTCTGCCATTTTCAAAAAGGCTTCGTGGCTGTAGCCGGCAATGTGGGGAGTAACAATCACATTGGGCTGACGGCAGTACCAGTCCAGCATTTCCTTTTCATTTTCAGTGTAGGTATTGAGTTTTTCATTTTCCAGCACATCGAGCCCTGCGCCCGACACCCAACCTTGATGCAAGGCATGGCGCAACGCCGCCAGGTCAATAACCTTGCCACGGCTGGTGTTGAGGATATAAGGCTTCTTCAATAGGTTGCTGAAGAATGCATGGCTTCCCATGTGAAAAGTATCATCGGCCAGCGGCACATGAAAACTGATAACATCGGCATAGCGTTGAACCTGTTCCAACGAAGCCTCTTTGATGTAACCCTGGGCAAACCCAAATTTGTTGGTGTCGCACGCCAGCACCGTTACCCCAAATGGCTGCAGCAGTTTTGCAAACTGCGAACCTGTATTTCCATAACCAATAATTCCAACAGTGCGGCCTGCCAGTTCGGTGCCACGGTTGGCATCGCGAATCCACTGTCCTTGTTTTACTTCGGCATAGCTGCTGCATATTTTGTTCATGAGGCTCAGCAACATTCCCAGTGCATGTTCGGCCACGGCATTGCGGTTTCCCTCCGGGCTGCTCACTACCCTGATGCCCTTACTTTCGGCATAGGCTACATCAATCAGTTCGAGTCCGCTACCCAGCCTGCCAATCCATTGCAGTTGCGGTGCATTGTCGATGATAGTCCTATCGATTTTCAAGCGTGTAGTAACAATGAGTCCGGTTACGGTGTGCACGGTCTCCCTGAGTTCTGCGTAAGAAACAGTTGGCCGGTAATCAATTGAAAATTGATCCTGCAGTTTTTCAATCAACCACGGATGACATTTTGCAGTAATTACAACTGTAGGTTTATTCGATGCTGTCATTCATAATCATTTCATCCGAAAGGTAAGTGTGGCAAAATCTTCCACACTCAACTGCTCGGCACGCTTGTTGAAAATTTCATCCTGTAAAACGTTATCATCAAACAGTGAACGCACCGCATTGCGCAATTGCTTTCGACGCTGGTTGAATGCCGTTTTAACGAGTGTCTTAAAATCCTTTTCACTCCGCATTTCGGGCACTGTTGCATTAGGCACCATTCTTATCACTCCACTCATCACTTTGGGTGGTGGTGTAAAGCAAACCGGTGGCACATCAAACAAATATTGCACATCAAAATAGGCCTGTGTAAGCACACTGGTAACGCCATACACTTTGCTGCCGGGTTTGGCAGCAAGCCTTTGTGCCACTTCTTTTTGAAACATGCCAATTACACATTGTACCAGTGCTTTCCATTCCAGCACTTTGAATACAATTTCTGTAGAAATGTTGTAAGGAAAGTTGCCAATGAGTGTGAAGAATTCGGAAAAAGGTGCATCAGTTTCCAGCACACTTGCATGAATAATCTTGCCTTCCAATGCAGGGAAATTCTTTTGCAGGAAGGCCACTTTCTCATCGTCTATTTCTATCACTTTGAAATCGATGCCTTCTATTTGCAGGAGGTATTTTGTAAGCGCCCCTCCACCTGGCCCAATTTCCACCAAACGTTCAAACCTATGCTCCCGCAGTACGTCAACAATCTTTCGGCACATATTTTCATCGTGCAGGAAATGCTGGCCGAGCGATTTTTTGAGCGTATAATTCATTGGAGGTAGGCAATCATGTTTTGAGCAATGGACAATGCACTTGCCATGCGAAAGTAACGGAACTTAGCCTCTGCCAACCGATATGTCAATGCAGAGAATTTTCCGGCCAATAATGTTGCCGGATTTTGTTTAAAGTATGGACCATTAAACAAATTCTTAAGCTTTATTGCACATTGCTAAACCTGATAACACCATCCGCCTGTTTCGTTATACACCTCTTGCCTTACATTTGACATATGAGCGAAATTCAAAAACCAATCATAGGTTTCAGTTGCGGCGACCTGAATGGCATCGGCATCGAAATCATCATTAAAGCCCTTGCCGATAACCGCATTCTTGAACTTTGCACACCGGTTATTTTCGGCAGTAATAAAACGGTGAATTTCTACCGTAAAGCTTTCCCCGATTTCAATTTCCAATACCAAAGCCTTCGCGAATTCAGCAAACTGAATCCCAAGATGGTTAACATCCTGAATTGTTGGGAGGAAGAAGTGCCGATAACACCGGGACAACTAAATGAAACAGGTGGCTTGTATGCGAAGAAAAGCCTGGTAGCAGCTGCTGAAGCTTTGAAGCAAGGGCAGATTCATGCATTGGTTACTGCTCCCATTCATAAAAACAATATTCAGAGCGAAGACTTTAGCTACACTGGACACACTCCTTATCTGAAAGATTTGTTTGGCGTAAAGGAAGTGGTGATGCTGATGGTGGCCCAAAACATGCGAGTGGCTTTGCTTTCGGAGCATGTGCCTATTAAAGATGCAGCCACGCATGTGACCAGGGACAACATCCTGAAGAAACTGATGGCATTGGTGCCAGCGTTGCAGAAAGATTTTGGCATCGACAAACCAAAGATTGCTGTGCTTGGTCTCAATCCTCATGCAGGTGATGAAGGCCTGATTGGCACTGAAGAAGAAGAATGTATTAAGCCCGCCATTAAAGACGCAAAGCAACGTGGCATGATGGTGTTTGGCCCCTTCCCCGCCGATGGCTTTTTTGCCCGTGGGCAATACGAAAAATTTGATGCAGCGCTTGCCATGTATCACGACCAGGGTTTGATACCGTTCAAATCACTTTCAGTGGGCGAAGGCGTGAATTACACCGCTGGTCTTCCTGCAATACGAACCAGCCCCGACCATGGTACCGCATTCGATATTGCAGGGCAGGGAAAGGCTGACCACAGCAGTTTGCTTGCTGCCACCTTTGAAGCCATAGACATACTTATACGCCGTGGGCAATTTGCAGATATGCGCAGCAATCCGCTCAAGCGCATGAGCCAGCGTATCGTAGCCAACGCGGTGGATGAAAAAATAGAAGAGGAATAATTTCCAGAGAAGAATTTCCAAACAGCACTCCCTGATTATGCATTACGCAGAAAGCAAAGCAGTCGTTATGGCACTTTCTGAAATCGAATAACCGCTGTTGTAATTTCAGTGCTTTCGAGTCTTGCTGTATAACGCTGACCTCCCGCATAGGCCATCATAAAAGCAGTGTTGGGAGGTATGCTCCCCAGGTTTTCAGCAACCATTGCCAGCTCAGCATTTGCGGGTATTTCGTTCACATTAAACTTTACAACAAAAGGCTCTGCTGAAAGCTTCACATGTTCAAAAATCATTTTGCCGTTCAAAAACAGCGAAATGGAATCGCCATCAATTTCGGCATTGTCGTAAAACTGCAATTCAACAGAATCACCCGCTAAAGGGAGCGTCGATTGCACCACTCTCTTGCGTGTTTCATACTTCTGTTCGTTGGTTTGTTTCATGATAACCGGAGGTATGATCTCCCTTTTTTCGGAAGGGTCCGCAATAGCCACTGCAGGTTTTGTGGGTGCTTCTACAACCGGTTTCTGTTT
Organism: Sphingobacteriales bacterium; assembly: GCA_037443285.1. GTDB lineage: Bacteria > Bacteroidota > Bacteroidia > Chitinophagales > Chitinophagaceae > Phnomibacter. Next base: position 28,693 of record JBBIOQ010000019.1, read on the forward strand.
CCCTTGTTCTGGGGCCTGTTTTTCAGCAGCGGCCGTTGAGCTTTCGGAGGATGGCGGCCCTGCTGAGGATGGCTGTTTTATTTGTGCCTGACCCACTTCTTCAATGCGTTCAGGATCGGCACCTCCGTAGTACCATTCGGCAATCAGTTCATTCCATCCATCGGCAAACAAAGGTTCATCCTGTTTGTCCAGGAACACAAGCATCTCCTTACCTTCTGTTGTTTCTGCTTTTCCGTCCAGCTTCATCACACCGCTTCCGGGGCAGTTGAAATCTGTTTGAATGGTCAAAGGTTGCTTGTTCAGCGAACCGGAAGCAAAGGAGTTTCCTTTTTGTTCAATCAGTATGTCATCCCACCAATGTACGCTGCCATCTACTGCATCAAAATATCCTTTAATAGAATAGCGGTAATAGTTGTTTGCATTGGCAAAATAGTATGAGGTACCTGTGATGCTGTCGGCATTTCGGATGAGTTTCACTTCCAGCTTATAGGTTGTTGCAAAAGGCCCGTTTCCCTTTATCACTTTGCCACGCCACACACCGGAAACAGGTTGTGCATGGGCATTCAGCATCAATAAAACAGAAATACAGGCAAGGATGAAATGTTTTGTTTTCATACACAGTGTGAAACTCAAACGCATTCCCGGTCATTCTATTTTGTCGTATTGGTTAAAGCCGCTGCCATGCAGAAACCATAGGAGGTTTTCTGACTGCTGTGCCTGGGCAGGATTGCAGCCATCCTCTCCATCAGCGGTTGCATGCACAATAAGGCTTTTCCCTACATTCGCCACACTGATAGCCATTGCTTCATTCTGCCAATGGCAACAGGCATTCTCCAAATTCAACAAATTTATTATTGCATGAAACGAATGTTAATGGCATGCTTAGTATTGACAACAATGCTTGCCAACACTTACGCTCAGAAAATTTTTACTGCCGAGCAATTGCTGCAGGGGAAAATGCCTGCGGATTTTTCCAACACACTTCCACAGGTAATACAATGGCTGAGCGATGAGCAGGTTGTTCTGAACATGAAACAGTCAGGCGATGCCACACCAAAATACTACATAATGGAGGTAAAGAGCGGCAAGGTGACACCTGTTGACCCCAACTACAAAGCCCCTGCCAACAATCGTGGTGCCGAACCATTATACATCAAAAACAACGACATCTGGCTTCGTTCCAACGGCAGTGAAAAGCAACTGACGTTTGATGCTGAAGTTGAAAAAAATCCAACATTCAGCCCCGACAGTAGTTCAATTGCATATACCAAACACAACGACCTGTTTACCATGAAGATTGCCGATGGGAAAGAGGTACAACTCACCAACGATGGCAGCGATTTGATATTAAATGGTTTTGCAAGCTGGGTGTACTACGAAGAAATTTTCGGCAGGCCAACAGCGTACCGTGCTTTCTGGTGGAGCCCCGACAACAAAACCATTGCTTACATGCGTTTTGATCAACACAGCATTCCGATGTTCCCGTTGTACAATGCTGATGGCTGGCACGGCAAACTGGAAGAAACACGCTATCCAAAAGCAGGCGACCCCAACCCGATTGTAAAACTTGGATTCATCAACGCCAGTGGGGGTGCAACAACATGGGTTGATTTCAACAGCGCTGTTGATCATGAACTTGGCTGGCCCGAATGGAAACCCGATGGAAGTGAGTTGTTTGTGCAATGGGAAAACCGCGGGCAGGACACACTTCGCATGTTTTCTGTAAATCCAAAAGACGGCAACAAAAAGGAAGTCTACAGCGAAACACAAAAGACATGGATTAGTCTTGATGAAGCCGATGCAAGGCTTACGTTTATCAACAACGGCGCCGACATGATTATCAGAAGCGACAAAAGTGGCTGGAAACAATTGTACCTCTACGGCAGCGATGGAGTTTTCAAAAGCAATATCACCAATGGTAAATACAATGTGTTGGAACTGCTGAAGATTGATGAAAAAAACAAGCTGGTATATTTCACTGCTAGAGGTTTGGAAAACAGTGCAAGGACGGATTTGTACAGTGCTTCATTCGATGGCAAAAAATTGCAACGCCTCACTTTCGGCGAATACAACCATGCACGGGCTACCTTTTCACCTAACAACAAATACATGGTTACAACTTACAGCAATGTGAGTACACCCTTTGCTATGGCAATAACCGACAGCAAAGGAAAAATCATTCGTGATTTGGGTACTGCAAAGGGTGCCGCCATGGACAGTTTCCAACTCGCCAGGACCGAACTAATCCGCATAAAAAGTGCTGATGGCAAATACGACCTGCCGGCAATCATCACATGGCCTTTGAATTTTGATCCTGCTAAAAAATATCCGATGCTAGTAAATGTGTACGGAGGACCCGACAACAGCCAGGTAATGGATGGCTGGAACTGGACGGCACAACGGCAGTGGTATGCGCAGGAAGGCTTACTGCAGGTAACGTTTGACAACCGTGCCAGCGGGCATTTTGGAAAAGAAGGTGTAAATGAAATTCACCGCCAGATGGGCATCCTGGAAATTGAAGATTTCAGAACCATGGCGAAATTTTTTATCGATAAGGGCTACGCCGATCCCAAAAAAGTGTGCATCACAGGTTTCAGTTTCGGTGGTTACATGACGTGCATGGCCTTGACGTATGCAGCTGATATTTTCACCCATGGCATGGCCGGCGGAAGCGTTACAGACTGGCACTTGTACGACAGCCATTACACCGAACGCTACATGGACCTTCCTTCAGAAAATGAAGAAGGCTATAGGAAGACCAGCGTTTTGCAATACGTAGACCGTTACAAAGGCATGCTGCAAATTGTGCACGGCACCATGGATGATAATGTTCATATGCAAAACAGCATGCAACTCATTGGAGCATTGGAGGACAAAGGAAAAGATTTTGAACTGATGCTTTATCCAAACGGCCGTCATGGCTGGCGCAACCTGCCTGCACGTGATGCGCACTTCACCAACCTGAAAACAAAATTCATCTATAAGTATTTGCTTGAGAAAGAAGTTCCTGCAGCACTGCTTCGCAAATAGCGTTTGCATTATTGCAGCTTCAAAAAACTGAAGTAAAAAAACGTGTTGTGTTGGAGAATTATTTCTCAAAACACAACACGTTTTCTTTTGACAATGGTTACCGGATAACGGGAATTGCAATCATGCAAACTTGCCCGGGCCATTAGCAACATCATTGTTGTTTGGCACCAATGCTTCTCTTCAATTGCTCACTTTTCTTTTTCTTCAACTTTTTCATCTTCAATGGAAACCGGCGGAGCACCTAATTGTGCCCGTGCACTGTCGACCCATGCAGTTACTATCTTTTTTTGCCCTTCAGTAAGTATTGCATTTTTGTGAATGATGGTGTAGCTGTTCAATGGCATTTCGCCTTTTTCAATTGTTTCAGCCACCTCTTCAAGCTTTTTGGCCTGCAAAGCCACTACAGTGGTAATTCTTCCACCAGGACGTGGCTTAAGTGTTGCAAATTCCTGGAAATTGAGATGCTTTTTGCCATCATCAATATGATCTTTCAGCCACCAACCGACAGGCTGAATATTGCTGTACCAGGGATATACGGTGAAGTTGCTGTGGCAATCATTGCAAGCCACTTTCAGTATAGCCTTCACAGTGTCGGGTACATTAACCACCGTGCTGATATCATTTGTCATGTCCATGCTCTGGTTGTTCTTGCCAGGTTGAATAAACTGTATGCCAATCACGATAATGATCAGGATGATAATTATCCGCTTAAGCCACGAAGTTTTCTTTTTTGGCTTTGCGTTTTCTGTAGTTTGCTTTTCAGTGTCTGCCATATGATTGTGCGCCTTTCCTTTTGCCAAAAAGGCTGATACCAAATGTAAACAAGATGAAGTGATTGCAACGCTTGCCATAACAACAAATACTGCCAGAAGACTTGGCCGGTTCAGCATCCATTGCTGCATGCGTAAAAAAAATAGCACCACATTACTGCAGTGCTATGATATGCTTTCAAAAGAAATCTCACTATTAGGACACAAGCACTTCGCCTGTCATCTCTTTTGGAATGGGCAAACCCATGACGGTAAGGATGCTGGGAGCAATATCACCAAGTTTACCAGGCTTCACAGTGCCCTTCCATTGATTGCTGATAACAAACAACGGCACCGGGTTGAGCGTATGCGCCGTATTGGGACTGCCATCTTCATTTACCAGGTAGTCGCTGTTTCCATGGTCGGCTGTGAGAAAGATAGTGTAGCCATGCGCAAGGGCAGTGGTTACCACCTCTTCCACGCATTTGTCAACTGTTTCGGCAGCTTTGATGGCAGCCTGCCAAATGCCGGTATGGCCCACCATATCAGCATTGGCAAAGTTTAGGCAGATGAATGCGTACTGTTCGGTTTCAATTTCGGGTAGCAGTACGTCTGTCACTTCATATGCGCTCATCTCAGGTTTCAGGTCATATGTAGCCACTTTAGGCGATTGAACGATCAGTCGTTTTTCTCCTTCAAATTCTGTTTCGCGGCCACCGCTGAAAAAGAAAGTGACGTGCGGATATTTTTCCGTTTCGGCGATGCGGATTTGCCGGAGGCCGTTGGCCGCAATCACTTCACCAATAGTGTTGTTGAGATTGTCTGTTTCAAACACCACATTCACGCCCTTCCACGATTTGTCGTACTCCGTCATCGTAGTGTAGTGCAATTGCAATGTTTGCATGCCATGGTCGGGATGATCTTTTTGCGTGAGCACTTCGGTGATTTCGCGGCAGCGATCGGTGCGGAAGTTGAATACAAGAACCGCATCACCGTCCTTGATGATGGCAAGCGGTTGCTGGTTTTCATCCACTATCACAGTGGGTAAAATAAATTCATCAGTAATGTTGTGGTCATAGGAAGTTTCAACAGCAGCCAATGCATCTGTAGCCTTGTTGCCTTCGCCTTTCACCATGGCATCATAAGCAAGTTTTACACGCTCCCAACGTTTGTCGCGATCCATGGCGTAGTAGCGGCCGTTCACTGTCGCAATTTTGCCGGTGGTGCTGTTGAGATGCGCCTGTAAATCGGTAAGAAAACCCAGGCCACTTTTGGGGTCACAGTCGCGGCCATCGGTGAAGGCATGAATATACACATCGCCAAGGCCCATTTCTTTGCACAAGCTCACAATAGCCTTGATATGATTAATGTGACTGTGAACACCACCATCGCTTACCAATCCCACCAGGTGAAGGGGCTTCTTGTGTTCAATGGCATATTTGATGCTATTAAGCAAAACAGGATTCTGCTGAAATTCACCATTGCGGATAGCCACATTAATGCGCTGCAGTTCCTGGTATACTATTCGGCCGGCACCCAGGTTCAGGTGGCCTACTTCGCTGTTTCCCATCTGACCTTCGGGCAGGCCAACCAGTTCGCCGCAGGTAGTGAGTGTAGTATTCGGATATTTTGAATAAAGGCTGTCGACAAAAGGAGTGTTTGCGGCCAGTATGGCATCGGCTTTTGGCACCTTGCCAAGTCCCCAGCCGTCCATGATAACGAGCATTGCTTTGTTCATGATTTGCTTGTGTTTATTTATGGTGGAAGTTTATTTTAGCGGTCGCTAAATTACTTGAATCGGTTTTGCCGGATTATGATTTTAATGGGGTTTTGACAACCGCATGAGCCTGTAGCACCTTTTATCTCCAACCATAATCGTACAAGGTTCTTATCAGCGCAAATCCACTTTAATACGGTGAAACACAATTAATTTTTAGAAACCTTTCACATTGAAAAATTGATTTGTATATACAAACATGCCACTTTTGTGGTCAGATACATGTATGTACATGTATTTTAATTACACTAAAACAACCACATAAAAACTATGAAAATCATCAACATGAAAACAGGAATCCTCGCAGTGCTTGCACTGGCATTTTCAACTCTTATGGCTGCGCCTAAAAAGCCGTCGGGCAAGTTTGTCATCAATCCTGCACAGACCACGCTTAAGTGGGTGGGCAAGAAAGTGACCGGCGAACATACCGGGCTGGTGCCCGTTTCGTCAGGTGAAATCACCGTTGAAAATGGTGAGCTCAAAAGTGGCAGTTTTACGATGAATATGGCCAATCTGTACAACACTGACCTTACTGATGCTGAAATGAATGCCAAGCTGGTAGGGCATCTGAAGAGTGAGGATTTCTTCAGTACTTCCAAATTTCCCACTTCCAGTTTTGTAATTACTTCCATTGCTCCGGGAACCCAGGCAGGCAGCTACACCGTTAAGGGAAACCTCACCATCAAAGGCATTACAAAAGCTATTGAGTTTCCCGCTGCAGTACTGTTGCAGGACAAGACCTTGAAAGCAAGCGCCAACATCACCGTTGACCGCACCAAATATGATATTCGCTACGGTTCAAAAAGTTTTTTCGAAAGCATTGGTGATAAAGCTATTTATGATGAATTTACACTCAATTTAAACCTGGTGGCGGTTCAGCAATAAACTACTGCCGGGCAGTAAACGGAGCCAATCTATTGGCAGCAGGCGTTGCGCAAGCAATGCCTGTTTTCGTTTTATGATGATTGGAAGTGACCGGCCCTGCAACAACATCCTGTGGCTACCTTTGCCAATCACAAACAAGAACAATGACAGACCTTGAATTTGACCAGCACCTTCAACACCTCGTGGCCGAAGCTCTTGCCGAAGATGTAGGCGATGGTGACCATAGCACACTTTGTTGCATCCCATCTTCACAGGCTGGAAAAGCCGTGCTGAAAATAAAACAGGATGGTTTACTGGCTGGCATTGAAGTTGCCTGGAAAATATTCTGGCTTGTTGAACCGTCAGCACAGATGCTTATTTTCAAAACCGATGGGGAGCAAATGGTTCAGGGCGAAAATGCCTTCGAGGTTTCAGCCTCGGTTCACACGATTCTCAAATGTGAAAGACTGGTGCTAAACTGCATGCAACGCATGAGCGGCATTGCCACACTTACCAATAAGTATGTGGCAAAAATTGCAGGCTACAAAACGAAGATTCTTGATACAAGAAAAACCACGCCCAACTTCAGGCTGCTAGAGAAAGAGGCTGTTCGCATTGGCGGAGCAGTCAATCACCGGTTTGGTTTGTATGACATGATCATGCTGAAGGACAACCACATTGATTATGCTGGTGGCATTGAAAAAGCTATTGAACTTGCTTGGCGATATGTAAATGAAGTGAAGCCGGGTTTGAAAATTGAGGTGGAAACCCGCAACCTGGAAGACGTTAAAAAAGTGGCGATGGCAGGCAGGGGAAAAGTGATGCGTGTGATGGTCGACAATTTTAAACCGGAAGAAATTGCAGCGGCGCTGGACATATTAGGCAATGATTTTGAAACCGAAGCCAGCGGCGGCATCACACTCGAAAACATTGAAGCCTATGCTGCCACCGGTGTTGATTTCATAAGCAGCGGTGCCCTCATTCACCAGGCCCAAAGCCTGGACCTGAGTTTGAAAGCATCATTGGTGTGAAAAGGAATCCGCAACTCAATAAACTCCTGAACTTGTAAACTGATTGAACTTTGAACCTAATAAATTCCTTTCCCTCCGATGAGCAAAAAAAAACCAACCACCTTCAACAGTTTCGGCGCATTGGTTTACAGCACCGATCCAGACTTTAAGCCTGAAGCAGAGACCAATGAACCAAACACATTGTCTCCCGCCCAGCAGCGCCTGCGCATTTGGCTCGAAACCAAACACCGCGGCGGCAAGGCTGTTACCATCATACAAGGATTTGAAGGCAGTAATACCGACCTTGAACAATTGGGTAAGCAATTGAAGAATGCATGCGGCACCGGCGGTTCGGTAAAGGATGGTGAAATACTCATACAGGGCGACCATAGGGACAAAGTATTGCAATGGCTGATAAAGAATAATTACTCGCAATCGAAAAAAGCAGGTGGCTGATGATGTGGTTACTTGGTGCAGCAAATGCCTTTTACACGTTGCTTTCGTTACTTATTCTGCCAGCCGCAGGCATGCTTGCCATTGGATTATTTACCTGGTATCGGGCATTGCAGCAGCAGCATGAAGAACGAAAAAGGCTTGGGAGAATGCTGACCATGTTCGGGATAGTGTTTCTTGTTATACTTCTTGTCATCTCCGCTGTGCTGCAGGATATGCTACACAAGAACTGAGAATTTGAAAAAATCCGCCTTTCTCTATCTATAGTTTTTGATTTTACAGCCTCCCCACGTTTGTAAAAAACTTTCGACCTACGCAAACGATTGCGTACAAACTTTAGGTCGCGTCTAAACCTTATTCTTGGTTCTTAAAAAAAATCAACAAATAGTGGCAAACAGGGCGAATTGCTTCAGGATTCCAGGTTGTTTCGGACGTCCAGATTTGTTTTACAATTATACATTTGCCCCCATTCGTTGTAAGTTGGCTCATAACACCAACATAAGTTTTCGCCGGTTATATTTCAGATAACGCTGACCACACAATATTTTCGATTGCTTGTCTTATGGCCCTGCACTATGCGGGGCCTTTTTTATGCCTGAAATTGATTAATTGCTATTTTCATTCAATGCTCTATCGCCTGCTGAAAATTGCTGCCCGTCTTGCCTTACCGCTGTTTACCAAACGTATTGTTATATCCAATGCCCACGCCTTACAAAACAAAGGGCCATTGCTGCTTGCAGTAAACCATCCCAATTCTTTTTTCGATGCCCTGGTACTTGGCGCATACATGCAGCAACCGGTTTATTTTCTTAGCCGCGGCGATGTATTTAAAAACAAAAACATTCGCAGGTTGCTCGGCATATTGAAGATGATTCCTATTTACCGCATTCGTGATGGAAAGGACATGCTAAGTTTAAATGAGGAGACATTTGTAAAAAGTGTAGAAGTGCTTCGGAATAATGGTGTGCTGCTCATATTTGTGGAAGGCTTTTGCGCATACCAGACCACCTTGCAATTGCCATTGAAGAAGGGTGCACCAAGAATATTGCAGACCTGCTGGCAACAAGGCAACAACGCAAAGGTGTTGCCCGTTTGGCTGCAGTATTCATCATTCAACCAATTGGGAAACACCATCCACATAAGGCTTGGTGAAGTTTTTGGAAAAGAAATAATAGGCGATGTTCATGCTGCCACCTGCCTGGCACGCATCAATGAGGAGACAGGAAAACAATTGTTACACTTGCAAAGCAGCATGCCATTTGAAAATAGCCCTGCTACTACGCTCCAGAAAATACTATTGTTTTTTCCAGCCATGCTCGGAGCTGTATTACACGCTCCTTTTTATCTGCCGGTTCAATCACTTTGCAGGAAGAAATGTGAGGGAACAGTTTTCTACCAAAGCGTTCTTTTTTCGATATTGCTGATTGGCTATCCCCTCCTTTTGCTTGCAGGCGCTGCCATCCTGTTTTCGTTTACAGGTTTGTGGTGGTCGTGGCCGTTGGTAATGCTCGGCTTGCCGGCCCTTGCATGGTGCTACATTCAGTGGAAATGAAAAGAAGCACCCGGTCTTCACTTCTTTATCATCCTTTACTAATCCTATGATTTTGATTACCTAATCGCCTTGCGGCAAATCTGTTTTTTTCATGCCAATTCTGTAAAGGGTATATCCCATGATGGCGAAGCAAATTATTCCCAAGAAGAAATAACCATTTTGGCCCAGCAGGGGGCTTTCAGAAAGATAATGTTCGAGGTTAATCGTCTTCAGGATATTTTGTGTGGCATCGGGGGCTGAAAAGAATGCAATAAGTACACCGGCCAACGCACCGCCGGCTACAAGTCCTGTTGCAAACAGGTTACCCTTGCCCAGGTCTTCTTCTTCGGCATTTCCTGCATCGCCACTCTTTTTCTTTTTCCAATCAACCAAACCGCGAATGGCGCCACCGGCAAAAATGGGAAGTGTAGTTGAAAGCGGCAGGTACAGGCCCACTGCAAAACTCAATGATTTGATGCCACACAACTCCATGGTGATGGAAATGGCAACACCCACCAAAACAAACTGCCAGTCGAGGTTAAATGAAAGAATGCCCTTGATCAATGTGGCCATTAGCGTACCCTGTGGTGCAGGAAATTTATCAGTACCAATGGCATGGGTAATACCTTGAGCCAGCATATCGGCTGAAGGTTTATCGAGAATTTTTACAGTGGCACCAATTGCAAGCGATGAAACGATGGCACCAACAAACAATGCTATCTGCTGATACCTTGGCGTAGCACCAACTATGTAACCGGTTTTCAGATCCTGTGAGGTAGCACCTGCATTGGCAGCTGCAATACAAATCATGCCGCCTACTACCAGCGCCATGGGTTCGTACAATTTGCCCGTCCACCCTACCGCAATAAAAATGAGGCAGGTGCCCATGATAGTTGCAATCGTCATGCCGCTGATAGGATTGTTGGACGACCCTATAAGACCTACAATACGTGATGAGACGGTGACAAAAAAAGCGCCGAAAATGATGACCAGTAAACCAAGCAGCAATCTGCTGAAAACATTTTCACCCGGAATGTTTGGCAGAATTGCCATCAGGAGAACAAGTGCCAAACTTCCTATGAGCACCACCTTCATACTCAGGTCGCGTTCTGTTCTTCTTACATCAGTCTGTTCTTCTCCATTTTTCTTGAGCGAACCAAGACTTCCTTTGAATGATGAAATGATAGTTGGTATTGTTTTTATCAGGGTAATGAATCCGCCGGCTGCCACTGCACCTGCACCAATCTGGCGGATGTATGCCCGATAAATAGCAACACTAAAATCATTGAAACTGTGTGCTACTGGATCCAACCACCAGGCCCGCCTGCTTTGTCGAGCCCTCCGAGGTAGCCAAGTTTCACCAACTGTGCCGCCATCACATCAGGTGGCACCAATGATGCAAGTAGTGGAATTAATCCAAACCATGCAATGACGCCGCCTGCCACCAACACGCCACAGATTTTTGGTCCAATGATGTAGCCAACACCCATATACTCTGGCGTGATTTCGCCACTCACTTTTGCCGAAGGGAAAAATTTATTTACCTGCTTCGTCATGAAGAAAGGCACTTCAGCAATGATGTGCAGTAATTTTTGGAGGAATGCATACGCAAAAGCAAAACCTAATCCAAGAAATGCAGTGCGTGCAAAATCGCCACCCTTTTCACCTGCTTTCAACACACTTGCACAGGCAGTTCCTTCAGGGTAAGGCAGCACACCATGTTCTTTTACAATCAGTGCTCGGCGCAGTGGAATCATCATCAAGGTTCCAAGCATGCCGCCAAACACTGCGAGTGTGAGAATAGTGATGTAGTTGAAAAATTCCTTGCTTTCAGGGTCGGATAAAAAAAGAAACCCAGGCAATGTAAACACAACACCTGCTGCAATGCTTTCGCCTGCACTGCCGGTAGTTTGAATGATATTGTTTTCGAGAATGGTTGTCTTCAACAGTTTTCTTCCCAGCGTAATGGCAATAACAGCAATAGGAATGGAAGCACTAACAGTGAGGCCCGCTTTCAATGCCAGGTAAACGGTAGATGCACCGAAGATGATGCCGAACAATGCACCCATCAAAATACTCTTAACGGTGAACTCCGGAATTCGTGCTTCATCAGGAATGAATGGCTGAAAATGTTGTTCGCTCATAAAGTGTTGAATTTATGTTTTGAAAGATAGGAAAATAAAAAAGAGATGCTTTGCAGCATCTCCTTTCATTATGAACACACATGTTACTTTATGCCATGCATCATTTTCAAAAGTTTTTTACTTAGGAAAAGCAATATGAGCGAAGCCACACCACTCATCACTACAAACAACATGAAGAAGTCGTACAGGTTGTTCATTTCATAACCAAGGAAATGGGTGGTCTTGTTGTCGGGGTACAAACTGCTGAGAACACCTGCCAGTTTGTTGGCTGCAGCATTGGCCAAAAACCAAACCGCCATCAGCAACGAAGCAAACTTAAGCGGCGCCAGTTTGTTCACCAGCGACAAGCCGATGGGCGACAGGCAAAGCTCGCCCCATGTGTGCAAGGCATACATACCTGTAAGCCATATCATGCTCACTTTAATGCCCGGTGCTACATTTTTCACACCAAAAGCAATCCACAAATAACCCATTGACAACAGGAAAAGCCCGAGTGCCATTTTTGTGGGGGCAGCAGGTTCATATTTACCAAGCTTTAGCCACAACGCAGCAAACAAAGGGGCAAATGATACTACGAAAATGGAGTTGAGTGATTGAAAGGTGCTGGCGGGAATATCATCGAGTGCAATAGGACCATTACCGCCGCTGGCAAGTTTTAATAAGCCATACACAATGCCTGCAGCAAAGGCAAAAAGCAGGAAGTAAACAACCTTCTGCAATTTTGAATCACTGGCATCGCTCAACGATTTCTTAGCAGAAGCATACAAAGTGTAAATGAGATAAAGCAATGCTGCGCAAACTGCATACATGAGCCAGACAGGGATCTTCAACCCAACATGACGGTTGGTTTGCTCATCCGCAAAAAAGGTCAGTGATGCCCCGGCCTGTTCAAAAGCACTCCAGAAAAAGATGACGAAAAATGCTGCGATGAAAATGACGCCGATGCGTTGCTTTTCCGTTGAACTAAGCGACTTGTCAGAAAAAATAACAAACGCAATAAACAATGTAGCAGCTATCAGCAGGTAAGTGAGATAGGGAACCAGTTTTGCATCTACATAAAGCAACCCAATGGCCACAGCTGCAAATGCTGCAAGGCCCACTATCATGAGCAATGGTTGTATCCAAACCTTGGGGGAGTTTTCGGGAGCAAGTCCTAAGCTCTTTTTGTCGGGGTCAATAATGTATTGTTTTGCAAATGTCAATTGCACGACCACACTAATCAGCATACCAATGCCTGCAGCAAGAAAAGCCCATTTAAAATCGGCAGGGTTTCCTGTATCGCCCAGAAAGCCACACACAAATGGTCCGAGTGCGCCGCCAACATTGATACCCATATAAAAAATAGTGTAGGCAGGGTCAATGCGTCGGTCGCCTTTGGGATACAGCTGCCCAACCAGCGAAGAAATGTTCGGCTTGAAAAATCCATTGCCGGCAATCATCAAACCAAGACCACTGAAAAACAGCATGGCAGAAATATCAGGAGCAGAACTATAGGTTTGTCCACAGAAGAAAAGCATGAATTCGCCAATGGCCATTACCAAACCACCGGCAATAATAGACCGTTGGTTTCCCCAAAAACGGTCGGCCACAAAACCGCCGATTAATGGAGTGAGATATACAAGGCTGGTATAACTTCCATACAATTGAGAGGCAAATGCTTTGTCGAACAACAATGCTTTGGTCATGAACAGCACCAGTACGGCACGCATGCCGTAGTAGTTGAAGCGTTCCCACATTTCTGTGGCAAACAGAATATAGAGGCCCTTCGGGTGGCCTTTTTGGGCAGCAATCTCACTCATAAATTGATTTTTATTATAAAATCTCGGCGGCGCAATTTAAGGGAGAAAACCCCAACCGTGGCTTGAATTTGGGCTACTTTCGCATCCAAATAATTTCACTGGTTACAGATTATGAAAATTCTTCTCCTCGGTAGCGGCGGCCGCGAACATGCACTCGCCTGGAAAATGAAGCAAAGTCCGCTGTGCGATGCCTTGTTTATAGCGCCCGGAAATGGGGGCACCGGCAATTGCGGCATTAATGTAAACATCGGCGTCAATGATTTTGCAGCCATCGAAAAGTTCACGACTGACAACCATATAGACCTCATCGTTGTGGGCCCCGAAGACCCGCTGGTGAATGGCGTGTATGACTATTTCACTGAAAAAGGAATTGCTGTGATTGGCCCCTCAAAGCAGGCCGCTCAACTAGAAGGAAGCAAGGCATTCAGCAAAAAATTCATGCAGCGGCATGGCATTCCCACCGCTGCTTATGCCGAGTTCACCGCAGAAAATTTTGAAGAAGGAAAGGACTACCTGGCCCAGCATGCGTTGCCCATTGTGCTGAAGGCAGATGGTTTGGCTGCCGGCAAAGGCGTAGTGATTTGTCAAACGCATGAAGAAGCGCAACAGGTATTTGCAGAAATGATTTTGAACAGACAGTTTGGTGAAGCCAGCAGTCGCGTTGTGGTTGAACAGTTCCTCGACGGCATTGAAATAAGCGTGTTTGTACTTACTGACGGCAAAGACTACAAAATCATTGGTCATGCCAAAGATTATAAACGCATTGGCGAAGGAGATACAGGGCTCAATACCGGCGGTATGGGTTGCGTTAGCCCGGTACCTTTTGCCAATGAAGTCTTCATGCAAAAAGTGGAAGAGCGCATCATCAAACCGACCATCAACGGATTGCACGCAGAAGGTCTGGTATACAAAGGCTTTGTGTTCTTCGGATTGATTAATGTAGACAATGAGCCTCTTGTAATAGAATATAACTGCCGCATGGGCGACCCCGAAACCGAAGTGGTAATGCCGAGGCTTCGCAGTGATTTAGTTGAATTATTAGTGAGATTAACTAAGGGTGAACTGGCATCTGCACAAGTTGAAATTGATGAACGTGCAGCCGCCACAGTGATGGCAGTTAGTGGTGGCTATCCCGGAGATTACCGTAAGAATTTGAAAATAGAACAACTTGAAAATTTGAAGATGGATGCAGGTTGCATGCTGTTTCATGCAGGCACAAAATTGATGCAAGATGGCACGTTGGTTACCAACGGAGGGCGTGTGATTACAGCCACAGCTTTGGCGTCAACTATTCAACTTGCCACAGCAAGAGCAAAAGAAGGTATTGAGCAGGTTCAGTTCGAAGGAAAATACTATCGGCGAGATATTGGCTACGAGTTTGAGTGAGCTGAATGCCATGAGAAAATAAGTCATGAAGAATTATTCATTTTCAATTTGACTATGCCTGCATTTATTTAATTCACAAATAAGAAGCGTTGCTAACGATGAGTCAGCAACGCTTTTAAGTGCACAGGGCTATCGTCATTTTAAAGCTGCCTGTGCCTGTATATCGTAGAATGATTTGATGCGAATGCTTTCGGCAGTAACCGGCTGCTTGCCTGAAGTGTTAATAGTGATGATTCGCTTCTCCCCTTTTTGCAAATCAAAATAGTTGTCGCTGAAATTTATGCCAGTATCCTTGCTGCTGAGGAACACATATTTTGCATATACATTGCTTTCAACAGTCCAGCTATTATTGCCGCTTTTTCTGATGCTGATGTTTGGTTTGACCAATTGCAAATCTTTGGGCCTTACTGAATCACGTTTTACCATCACATCATCGCGGTAAGCCTCCCGCACACCGTACCACGCAGCTTTTGGTTGCCTGCTGTAATCAGTAATACTCCAACTACAAACCGGCCAGCAATCATTGAGTTGCCATAGCAGTGTGCCCATGTTTACAGGATACTTGGAACGATGGATGGCAATGATGTTTTTAAAGCTATAGTACTGCAGGCATTGCGTGAGATAAGTATAATCCTCAAGTGATAACTTCTTTACAACTGAGGAATCAATGAAATAACGCTGCAGGTATGATTGAATATTCTGGTAACCGGTTGAATGTTTTTGATGAGTCATTAACGCTTCAGAAAAAAGGAATCTTTCTTCCGGAAGTGTGGCCTCTTCTATTGTTGAATAATTGGGCATTGCCTGCATACCATATTCACTAACAAACCTGCCGGTTTTTGATTCAAACACTTCAATATCCTGAAGCCCCCACCAAACGCCCCAGTAATGGCTATCACCTTCGGTGAAGCTTTGTTGGCGGCCCCATCCGTTTTTTGGTGATGTACTCACATATGGCCGGTTACCATCCCACCGGTTTACCCATACCGGAAGGCTGTCCTGGAACAGGCGTTTATATGCATGCCATAATCTTGCTGAATCGGCATCGCCCATTTTAAATTGCTTTTGCCAGCCCCAGTTGTGCCAGGCTTCATCAATTTCGTTGTTGCCGCACCACAATACTATGCATTTGTGTTTGCGCAGTCTTTCAATTTGATACTTCACCTCCTCACGCACATTGTTGATGAATGCTTCATCATCAGGAATCATGGCGCCTGCAAACATGAAATCCTGCCAAATCATAATTCCGTATTTATCGCAGAGGTCATAAAAGTCTTCGCTTTCATAAATGCCCCCACCCCAAACACGCAGCATATTCATGTTGGCTTCCTTTGCAGAGCGAATTATTTTTTCATAATCGCTTCGTTTGAGGTTAGGCAGGAACATGTGCGACGGAATGTAGTTGGCTCCTTTCATGTAAACTGGCTTGCCATCAATTTTGAAATAGAAGGAGCGGCCAATGCTATCAGCATCCTGAACCAATTCCACCTTCTGCCCGGTATATGATGGAGAAGGTTGAGGGATTTTATCATAGGAAACTACATAAGCCTGCTGCCAAATGCCACAGGTGATAAGGATTGGTCCCCAATCCCAACCAAAATGATATTGGGCCTTGCGGGCGTATGCCCTGTTGTTATCTGGCACTACCAATGGAAGGTTCGCCTTTGCAATTGAATCAACCCGATTTTTGGCTGAATGAAAACGCACCACTAAATCATTATTCGCAGCCGTCACTCCTTTCAAATTGATACGCCACTGCCGAAACATATTGTTAGCCTGCAACAGCAGTTTCCCATTGACAAATACATCGGCATAAGTGTCCAATCCATCGAAAACCAGTTCAAGTTTTGGTGACTTCAACTGGCTGGCAGTAAGTGAAAAAGTGGTTTTGTATTCCCAATCCACTTTATCAATCCATTGCAGACTGTGTTCGTTCAGCCGATAATATGGATCTTCGATTTTTTTGTTGGCCAGCAAATCGGTGTGCACTGTTCCGGGAAC
>JBBIOQ010000020.1:0-44861 GCA_037443285.1 Sphingobacteriales bacterium
GGCATAAGCCATAGATGAATAGGGGGCGCTGTGAATAACACTATTATCGCCACTGCCGCTTGCACCGAGTTTTATGAAACTGTTGAATGCATAAACCCCGGGTTCAGGTTCAGCTTTTTGCAGGGCGAGTGTATCGCCCATTTTTCCGCTAGCATTAAATGTGGCTTCGTATTGGTTTTCGTGGTAGTTGAGTGCCCATGTGCCGGCACCATAGTAATTACCCATGTCGCCGTAAATCCATCCGTCGGGAATGGGTTGTACTGAAAAGCGATTGTTACTGCCCACCACATCACCTTTAATCGAACTGATACCTTTTGCCTGCAAAGCCTGAAATACCTGGAAGAAGAATGTTGTATCGGGCTGTGATGGATAACGCCAGGTTCCCAATGTTGGATCGCCGCTGCCATATACAAGTAAGTCGCCGTTCAATGCGCTATTGGTAATTGCTCCATTATATGCAACCTTAGTTGGAAACCGGTATGTGGGGCTAAGTTTTCCCAATGCAGCCGCAGCAGTGACTATCTTTTGGGTGCTGGCAGGAGCCATTCCAACATTTTCAGAATTCGAAAAAATAGTATTGCCCGCAGTGTCCTGCACCATGAATCCAACCATGGCGTATTTCATTTGTTCATCGCTCATGAAACGACGAAATGCTTGCTGCAGGCTGCTTTGCAGCGATTGGGATTGCGTGCTGCCAATGGCAGCAAAAATGCAGGCGGTAATCAGAAGAAGTGTTCTTGTAATGGTGGTCATCCTGAGAAATTTGGTTTTTGCGCAGCACCAAACTTAGTGGATAGCTCAAAACAGAAAAGGGATAGCAGCTTTTCTTTCTTTTGGATAATCAGCAAAACGGTGATGATACCAGTCGTGGTGGTTTTTTGCACGTGGCAAAAGATTGGCAAAAGTCCAAATCATAAAAGTACATGCAGGCAGGTTCCAGGCCATGAGTGCAAAGCCACTCCATTCAATCATTTCACCAAAAAGGTTGGGGCTCGAAACATAGCTGAACAGGAATCCTTTTGGAATAACATAACCGATTTCTCCAGGTTTGCGCAGGTGTATGAGCATGGTGTCTGCTATCCAGTTGATGGTGATGCCTGCGAAAAACAAAATGCCACCAATCACAAAAGTTGGAGTCATCAACCAACTTTCATTGTATTTTTCAAGGGGCGCCAACTCTGCCAGGTAATATCCATTTATTCCTGCATTCACCACATTGAAAAAAATGGCGCTGCCAACTATAAACAAAGGCATCTTTTTAGGAGTTGGCCTTATGCGAAGCGGGTAGATAAAGGTTCGATTGGTATAATGAATTATCCAAAGTGCAAATAATATCCATGCATATGACTTCATCGAATTGCTTCCATATAAAAGGAAATACAACATGATGAGAAAAGACGGTGCTTCCATAATAAACCATCCCAACTTATTGTTGATGGACAAGCCCCATTTGTCGGAAGTATGTCTGCCGAAAGGCGCAGTGATAAAAAACATGGTGATGAAAACTGCCAAAGCCAGGGCAATCCACACATAACATATAAGTGATAAGGTTTGAATACTCATTGACTTTGATTAATGGTTTTCAGATCCATCCATTGGTAAAAATCTCTTACCGATTCTTCCAGAGGCCTTGAACTGTGGCCAAGTGCTGCTGCAGCTTTTGAGTTGTCCATAGCCAGATGCCCGTTTTGAAGAGCAGTAATAGCTTCTTTTGTGAAAGACGGAGAGGCCTTTGAAAGTTTTGCATAGAGGGCAAAGAAGGGGAGGAACAACTTCAACATCCCAAATGAAAGCACCAGTTTTGGTACACGCTTTCCCGTGATTGATTCAGCGATATGTGCCAGATGTTTGATGGTGTAATATTTCCCCGACAGCAGGTACACTTCGTTGTTACTTCCTTTGTCGATGGCTTGCACAATACTTTTTGCCACATCTCTCACATCCACAAAATTGTACCCGCCTGCTGTCAGCACCGGTAACTTCTGGTTGTAAAAATCACGAAGTACTTTTCCAATCTCCGACGGCCTGAAATCAAAAGGCCCCACAACGGCCGATGGCCTTATAATCACTACATCTGTTGTACTTTCTGATGGCCTTGACAGCAACATTTGCTCTGCGAATGATTTTGAAAAATCGTAAGCAAAATCTTTGTTGGTTTTGTAAGGGCGGTCCTCGTTGTAGGGTTCATGCAGCGGCTGTTCCTTCACGGCATGAACACTGCTTAAATGAATGAGTTTTTTTACACCTTGATTCATGCAGGCTTGCAGCACCATTTTTGTTCCTTCAACATTCGTGCTTCTAACAATCCCGGTCGGGTCGCCGTGGATGCTGATGATGGCTGCACAATGAATGACTACCTCACAACCATCGAAGAGTTGCTCCAGGTCAGCCATATTGAGCACATCGCCCTGAAATGACTCCAACGGAAGCCCTGCGATGGCATCACTGTGAGTATGGTACAACGCCCTTACCCGGTAGCCTGATTCAAGCAATGTTCGGCACACTACATTGCCAATGTGGCCGCTGGCTCCTGTTACTGCTACTGTTTTGTACATGGTATTGCGTATTGGAAAATAGGGATTAAGATTCATCCTGCAGAATTTGCCTTTCAACCCTTTGTTTTCATTGTTGTATTTGGTTGAAGGATTTGAACAACGTGGGCTTGTACTTGTTGAACGCCTTTACCTTAGCTGCGCTTTAATTTCATTGCTATGAACAAACATGTATTTGCAACACTCATCACTATTGGCGATGAACTTTTAATAGGACAGGTAATTGATACCAATAGTGCATGGATGGCGCAGCAATTGAACGATGCAGGCATTTTTGTGAAGCAACGCATCAGCGTTGGCGACACGGCCGATGATATTGTGGATGCACTGAACAAGGCTGCCTCCATCAGCAGCATTGTGCTTATTACCGGTGGACTTGGTCCAACAGCAGATGATATTACCAAGCCTGTGTTGTGCAGATATTTTGGCGGTAAACTGGTAGTGGATGAAGGAGCACTGCAAAATGTGCAGCAGATTTTTGCTCGAATGAACAGGCCTATGCTGGACCGAAACCTTAAACAGGCCGAAGTGCCCGATGTGTGCACTGTGATTCAAAACAAACGTGGTACAGCGCCGGGTATGTGGTTCGAAAAGGATGATGTGATTTTTGTAAGTATGCCGGGTGTGCCACATGAGATGAAAGGGATGATGACGGATGATGTGTTGCCTGCCATTCAGCAAAAAATGCACTTGCCATTTATTGTTCACCGAACATTACTGACAGCAGGCATCGGGGAAAGTTTCCTAGCAGAAATCATTCATTCATGGGAAATGCAATTGCCTGCAAATATGAAACTGGCTTACCTGCCCAACTATGGCATGGTACGGTTGCGCATCACCGCTTCGGGCAATGATAAAAACGAATTGGAAACAAGCACTAGCCTTGAGTTTGAAAAACTGAAGGAATTGGTGAAAGAATATCTGGTAACGGACATGGATGAACCCCTTGAAAAAGTGGTGGGCAAGCTGCTGCTGCAGAGAGGCAAAACCATGGCAACCGCAGAAAGCTGCACCGGCGGCTATATTGCTCATCTCATTACCAGTCACGATGGTTCATCCAAATATTTCCTGGGTTCAGTGGTGAGTTACGGCAACAGCGTGAAGCAGGTTTTGCTGCATGTTCCCGAAAAAATGCTTGCTGAACATGGTGCGGTCAGCGAACCTGTAGTTCGCCAGATGGTAGAAGGAGTAATTGCTGCTACCGGTGCAGATTATGCTGTCGCGGTTTCCGGCATCATGGGGCCGGGTGGCGGCACCGATGAAAAACCGGTGGGCACTGTTTGGATGGCAGCTGGCAGCATGCATGCAATTACGGCACAAAAAATGCACTTCAGGTTCGACCGCCGTCGAAATATTGAGCTCACTGCGGTTAACGCGTTGAACCTGCTTCGCAAAGCAATCCTAGAGGAATGAAACAATACTTGTTCTGCTAAAAAAAATGGGGCGAATTGGTGGTTTACAACGAAGAAGCGGCTGCCTAAAACATGAAAAAATCCGATGTGGCAATTGATGCGCAAAACCTGTTTCACCGGTTTTGCCTGGTATCATCTGCCGGTTGCAGAGGGTTTGGGTGCAGGGCATTTGCCTTACTTTTGCCCCAACTGGCTCTTTTAAAACAAGAACTTATAAAACGATTGATATGTCATTAGTTGATTTGGTGATGCCTAAAATGGGCGAAAGCATTATGGAGGCTACTATCCTGAAATGGCTGAAAAAGCCAGGCGACCGGATAGACCAGGACGAACCGCTCCTGGAAATTGCTACCGACAAAGTGGATAGCGAAGTGCCATCTACCGCAGCCGGTGAACTGGCTGAAGTTTTGTTTGCTGAAAATGCAGTCGTTCCCATTGGCACCGTCATTGCCCGCATTCGTACACAAGCAGGTGCAGCTGCTCCTGCAAAGGCACCGTTGAGCTCAGCACCCATCAGCGAAGAGCCCGAAGAAGTGCCCTACCAGCCAACCACAGAAAAAATTCAGACTGCAAGCGGCCCCAGGTTTTATTCACCGCTTGTTCTGAAAATTGCACAGGAAGAGGGCATCAGCATGGCCGAACTGGAGCAGGTGCCCGGCACAGGAATGGATGGCAGGGTGAGCAAGAAGGATATACTGACCTATTTGGAAAACCGCGGCAGCGCACAACCACAACCGGCTTACACGCCCGTGCAGCATTTGGTGCAGCAGCAACCTGCGGTGGCATCTACCCACCAGGTGGCAGTGAGTCAGCCACAGGTTACCTACAGTGGCAATGTGGAAATTGTA
This sequence comes from Sphingobacteriales bacterium, assembly GCA_037443285.1. Taxonomy (GTDB): domain Bacteria; phylum Bacteroidota; class Bacteroidia; order Chitinophagales; family Chitinophagaceae; genus Phnomibacter. The sequence goes on from JBBIOQ010000020.1 coordinate 4,813, forward strand.
GAAATGGACAGGATGCGCAAAATGATTGCAAAGCACATGATTGAAAGTGTGCATACCAGTGCCCATGTAACCAGCTTTGCCGAATGCGATGTGACCAACATGGTGCTTTGGCGCGAAAAGGTGAAGAAGGAATTTGAAAAACGTGAAGGAACTAAACTCACATTTACACCACTGTTCATTGAAGCAGTGGTAAAATGCATCAAAAAATATCCTTGGCTCAATAGCAGCGTGGATGGCGACAGGATTATTGTAAAAAAAGACATCAACCTGGGCATGGCTGCAGCAATGCCAAATGGCAACCTGATTGTGCCCGTTATCAAATCTGCAGACCAACTAAACCTTACTGGACTTGCCAAACAGGTTAACAGCCTTGCAGAAGCAGCACGCACAGGCAAACTTCGTCCTGATGATACACAGGGCGGGACATTTACACTTACCAACGTAGGTACATTTGGCAGCATCATGGGCACACCCATCATTAACCAGCCACAAGTGGCCATCATGGCGGTAGGAGCTATCAAGAAACGCCCGGTGGTTATTGAAACTGCCCAAGGCGACAGTATCGCTATCAGGCACATGATGTACATCAGCCTCAGCTATGATCACCGAATTATTGACGGTGCATTGGGAAGCACTTTTCTCAATGCAGTGGCCAGAGAATTGGAAGCCTTTGACATCAACAGGAATTTCTAGTTGAAGTTTATTTACAATTTTTACCAGAGCACACGGAGTAAAAACCGTGTGCTCTTTTCATAGGGGTCGACCTGCCGGCTGAATAGTATTTTCAAAAAAGCATGTTCCGATATTCACAATCCTTTGCCAGCCGGAAAATTTGTTTTGAAATATTTTTTGGTAAATTGGATTTGCGATTGCTGCATTGAATCATTAAAAGAATGCAACATGAAGAATCTGTCAGAAACCTGGTTTGCCGAAGGCTACATTGATTTTGAGCTGAAGAAGTACACACTGTTGGCGTACCTGCAACAAGTGAACACCTGCTTTCACGAAAACAAGCTTTACCCGCAGTTGGCCGATGTGATTTTTCACTACAATAATTTGTTCCAGTTTCGGCGCAACAAAGAATTTTTACAGCAACAATTTCCCCGCAGGCTTTCACAGGTCGACCTGCAGCGCCTTACACTATTGTATGAAGCCATGATTGCCGACGACGGCGTGATGCAGGAATTGGAAGATATCATCCACTTCTCACTGAATCAATTCAAGAGCACCATTGAAGGTGGCACCGAGTTGTACGAGTTTGTTGAAAACAGGATGGAAATATCTCCTGTGGGCATTGTACCCCTCGACACACAGGAAGGCTATTTCTTTTTACGTGATGGCAACTCTTCTGAAACAAAGGTGTACGAGTACCGCCTGATGTTTTTTGAAAAGCAATCATCCAAATACCGCAGCATTCGTTCATCATATGTTAGTAGCTGGCAAGGCAGCATTGTAAATACCTGTGAGCGTATTAAGGCTGAATTAGTTCGCAACAGAAGCTATATGCCTAATCCGGCAGTATACAATATTCAAACGGCACTTGCCTTCCCGGTGGAGGAAACGCTGCTGCCCATTGCGAGGCGGTTCCTTGTACGTTACATTACTGAAATAGCTGCCTGAGAGGAAGGGCTCAATCCAAAAAATCTAAAAGCGTTTGCAGTATTGCAGCGCTATTTTTTTTCTTCAATGCGCTTAATGGCAAAGTGCAGTTCCAGCAAATCTGCTTCAGTAAAATTGTCACCTGCTTGTGCTTTTTTCATCAGGGCAGTCATGTTGTAGGCCTCGCTTACGGATAAGCCTGTTTTGTGGCTGAGCATGGCGGCCCAGTTATCGCTGAGTGGCATGGCTGGCATGTAGTATCGGCTGCGCAAATGCTCAATAAAGTATGCAGCCATTTTGCGCCCAATATTGGCATGGTCTTTTTTGGAGTAATATAGTTGTGCTATTGTCTGAATAAAGCTCACCGTGGTATTGGTGTTGGGCTGAATCACGGGTATCATTTTTTGTTTGCGCCGCAGGTTGCTCAGTAGCCAAAGCAATGCGAGCCCTGCCAATATCCAGAATGACCAGCGAAGGGCAGGTATGCTGAGCAACGCGGAAAAAATGGAATGGCCTTCAGGTTGTCGTCCAACGCGGCTTACATAAAATTCATCCCAGGTTATACTTGCAGGGTAGGCTGGTAAGTATGCAAATGTGCTGAGCAGGTATTGATAGTTATTAGAACTTAGTAAAAAATAATTGCTGAAGGCACGGGCATTGGTAATCACAAATAGTTGCCCGCTGCCCATGCGTATGCGGAGGAAGTCGGGCAATGATGCCTGGTTGGTGCCCAGCACATTTACGGTGCTGTATTGCGCACTTGCCGAAAGTTTTCGCAAAAACGGGAAGTAATAATATTGGTAACGCTTGGAAGTAAAAACAGCTGTATCGGTCATTTGCACCCAGGTGTCCTGCATTTTCAAATCAAGTTGAAAAGGCAGTCTTCTTTCATCATTAATGATCCGTATTGCAAACTTCTCGGAAAATATATCATTGATATTGTCGGTAATAACTACCAATGTATTTCCTCTTCGAACAAAATCATGCATTGCCTCAGCCTCTGCCTCGTAGGCAAATACCTGTGGCGATGCGATGATGTAAACGTGGTTGTCGGAAATGGTATCGGCATTATTGATCAAAGTATTTTGCCATCGCTGAAAGACTCTTTTATTGACGCGGATTTTTTGTTGGGAAAAAATCTTTTCCGAAAAATTGCGCAGCACAAAACCACCAAACGGAGCTTTGTCTTTGGGCGAAAGCGTAAACTCTTCATTTACTTTTTTCCGCGAATTGGGTTCCTCGCCACACGATGTTATTGCAAGTGCTAGCAGGATGAAAAAAGCAATATGAACAGGTTGTTTCAAAGCCATTCTTTCTGAAATTGTTTGAAGGCTTTTTGAATGACCGAAAACTGTTGTTCATCCGGTGTGAATTCGCCGTACCATACGTACTCGTACTGCAGCATTAAAACCGCAAGCGCCTGCCGCAACCCGGTTTGCTCCACTTCGTGCAGGTATTGCTGATTGGTCTTGTCGGGTGTTTGCGCTATGAGGCCGCGGTCGGCCATGCCATCGAGCAACTCAATGAACAGGTAACGGACTGCCTGCCGATAATCGCGTTTGCTTATTGCTTCCTGTGCAAGCAATGCAGCTGAAACTTTTTGGTTTGAAAGGCTTCCGGCATTTTCATTTCCAAATTGCCCGCCCGAGTCAAACAATTTGTTTTTGCCAAACCATACACGGTAAACAATAAATAACAAGGCCGACACAGAAACAACCCACAAAAGCATTCTTATCCAATCGCCACTTGGCGTTGGTTTTGATGCTGGTTGCAGAGGTTTTGCAGCAGGCTTTGTGTCGTTTCGATGCCTGAAAAGGCTATCGATATACTGCATGTAGGCAAAATCTTTTTCGTTAATATCCGAATGCAACGAATCTGCGTTGACGGGCCTCAGGGCGATTGCCGGTTTCTCGTTCTTGTCCGGAATTTCATCCTGTTCAAATCCTTCTTTTTGCATCAGGTTCTCTAATGTGTCGTAGGGCTCATTTACTGCCTGGCCCGAAACACTGCCATGAAACAGCAAAAGCAGTATGATACATTTTAAGACAACTCGCATCATTGCCATACAATTGTTTCAGGTATTGTTTGTGCTTTTCGTTTCATAGCAAGTATGCGTTTTTCCACCTGTATGGGATACCAGTAAAAATACCAGGTGAGGAGCCACAATGATGCAAGAAGTATCAGTGCTCCCAACCAAACCGGAAGGCCATGGCCGTTACCAATGCTAAAAGTATTGCTCATGAGATAAGTGACATAGCTTTCGAGAAAGGCTGCCATAATGAAGAATGGAACCAGAGCCAGCGCAATCTTAAGTGCATCGCGAATAGCCATTTTGAACGATTGCATGCGGCTATAAGTACCTGGAAACAGAATGCCTGCACCTACTATGAAACCGGCGGCTCCGGCAATAATGATGGATGAGATTTCGATAGTGCCGTGAATCCAAATGACCATGATTGATTTCCATCCCAATCCTTTGGAGAAGAAAAGGTATTCAAAGGCTCCCACCATAATGCCATTGTAAAACAAAATCATCAATGTGCCGATACCGAAAAAAATGCCGTAAACAAATGTGCGCAAAGCCACCTTAATGTTGTTGAAGGCTATCATGACAAACATGGTAAACTTGTCATCGTCCCGGTAAACACCAAACGGGTCGCCACGGCTGATGTTTTCTTCAGTCATGGCTACATATTCATCGCCAAGTATTGTCTTTACAAATGCATCTTCGTGTTTGGATGAAATGATGCTGATGGTGAGGCAGAGGATGAAGAAAATAAAAGTGAACAAAAACACCTTGTGATACTTGCGAACGAGTAAAGGCAGTTCTGTAGTCCAGAAAGTCCAAAGTCTGCTATATTGTTCTTTTTTGTTTTGGTAAATAGACTGGTAAATGCCAACAGCAATGCTGTTTATCCAGCGTGTTACCTTGCTTTGCGGGTAAAAGGTACGGCTATAGGCGAGGTCATCGAGCAGGGTAATGAAGCGCTCCGCCTGTTCATCGGGGTCTTGTGTTTGCTCACGCTGGTAGCGTATCCACTTGTCGCGGTTTCGTTTGATGAATAGTGCTTCCCTCATAAATTCTGAAATGCGTTTCAAATTAAGGTAATCATCGCATTTGTATTCGGGTTAATTTGCCTCTATGTCGCAGGTATCCGTATCCACGCCATTCAATATTTACCTTGAATTTGAAATTGCACCCATTGGCCGTCGCATGCTGGCATGGGTGCTGGATATGGTAGTGCTGCTGGTGTACGCCCGTGGAATGAAGTATTTCCTGTATATTATTTTGTTTAACAGCAATTCATACTCAAGAGGCATCGACATGCTGCTGGTATCGGTGCCTATGCTTCTTTACCACCTGGTGATGGAAGTAACATGGCATGGGCAAAGTCTTGGCAAGAAGGCTATGGGAGTAAGGGTAATCAGTATTGAAGGTGGTGAACCAAGGCTGGGTCAATACCTCATGCGCTGGATATTCAGGCTTTGGGAATGGCCGATGTTTTTCGGCTTTCTGGGCATGGATTCCTTCAGCCTGTTTTTTCAGGTAATTGCCACCGGCATATTGGGCATTTTCGTGGTGATAATCATTGCCATCAGCAGCCGCAATCAACGCCTCGGCGACCTCGCTGCCGGCACTACGGTGGTGGATTTAAGGTATCGCTTTTCGTTGGCCGATACCCTATTTAAGGATATTCAGGTGGCCGATTATAAAGTCATGTTCCCCGATGTGATGCGGCTAAGCGACAGGGATATCAATGCAATTCGTTCTGTCATCATTTATACAACTAAAAACAAAAGCCGCGAAACGGCTAACAGGGTGGCAGCCAAAGTAAAAGAAGTATTGGGGATTCAAAGTGATTTGGAAGTAATGGATTTCCTCGAAAAATTACTGGACGATTACAACTACCTGGCTACGAAGGAATAGTTGCTTTTGCAGCCGAATTGTTTTTGCGGAGCACCCGCATTGAAAGGGATTTTCCTGCAGTAGTTGTAGCATCTTCCACATATTTTTTAAATAGAAAGCTGCCTGTTGCCAGCACACAGATCGTGAAAATTATTCCTCCGGGAATATTTCCCTGGTTCAAAAACAAATGATTGGCCGATTGAATAATTGGCCAATGCAGCAGGTAAAGTGTAAATGAATAATCGTGTGCTTTGAGCCATTTATCGAGTGGTGATAGTAAATTGGTGAAGGCCAGCACAATAAGCGGGAATGTAAATGCCGACTCTAAAAAACTGTAGCCCCAGATGGAATTCTTGACAAAGAAAATGAGTCCGAAAACCGTAACGAGCCAATGGCTGAATTCCCTGGAGTGAAAATGATACAGCAGCATGCCTGCAACAAAATAATAAAGCTGCCCCGGCAATTGATACGACAATGTCGGATGTGCATCTGCAAGAAATACCCGGTAGCAAACAGAGGCGGCCAGCACAACAAACATCCAGATGTATTTGCGCTGCATGGCAAAATAAAGCAGTGGAAAAAGCAGGTAATAACTCATCTCCACCTTCATTGTCCAAAGCGAACCATTGACCACCTGCGAAGCATTTTGCAGAAAAACACCCGGCAGGGTTTGCTTCAGGAAATTCAACAGAGAAATATTGGCAAAAAAATACGCCAGCAAATCCTTGCCGAAATATTGCCTCCATGAAAATGCACTCAATGAAAACATGATAGCTACCTGTAATACTACCAGGAAAAAAACCGTGACAACGATGCGATAGAATCGTTGCACATAGAATGCAGTATTGCCGCCTTTCTCCCTGAAAAATTTTGCATAGCTGTGCATCATGGCATAGCCCGAAAGAATAAAGAAGCATTCAACCGCAAAATCAGCATCGAGAAGGTTCCTGTTCCGGTACAAACCTGTGAGTGATCCAAAATGACTGAACACTACTATTAGTGAAAGAAACAGCCTGGCTGGTGTACCTCCTGAAAGATATTTTGTGGATGGATTGCCGATGGCTGACAAATGGTTTTGCTATGAATTGAAAAGATGGCCAGTTTATGCAACTAATGCCGGCACTATGAAAATGCTCCGAACAAAGTGACCAGCAACAATACGATGGCATACAATGCAATTACTATCAGCGTGAGTATGCCCCAGAATTTGAATACGGATTTCAGGTTACCCAAAGCCTCATTTACCAGTGCCTGATCGCTTTTTTGAAATGCAACGGGCATTTGCGTTGCAAAGCGCAGCAACTTGATAGAAGGAAAAATATACAGCAGGCCAGCAAAGACATAAATGATGCCTGCGTAGCCCAACAAGGAACTTCCAAAGTAGTCCGACAAGGATGGTCCAACGAACATTACTATCAGCCCAAGAATAGCCAGCAATGAGCCTGCCACTATGCCTGTGATGGAAAGGAGTTTACTCCATTTGGCAATTTCAATGAGGTGGCTGCGGCTTTCTGTTTCAAACGTGAGATCGAAAATTGAGGTATTGGATGTGTTGTCCATGAAGGAAATTTTGCCGTAAAGTAAGAGAAGAAAAATACCTGGTAAAAAAATGGTAATTGAGCATTCAGGGAAGTCTTATTGCCAGATAGCAATAAGACTTCTTGATTTGAAAATATTTTTAGTATGCCCTTGCAAACAAAACTCTTTTGCTGCTCGGGTTTCCTGTAAGAATGCATTTGCCCGATTCGTCGGGGGCATCAAAAGGAATGCAACGAATAGTGGCCTTGCTGAGGTCTTTTATTTTTTCCTCTGTTTCGTTGGTACCATCCCAATGAGCCGAAACAAAACCGCCTTTCTCATCAAGCAGGCTTATGAATTCATCCCATGTATCAGCATTGTATGTGTGATCTGCCCTGTAGCTTTTTGCTTTCTCAAAAAGGTTTAACTGAATTTCATCCAGAAGTTCTTTTATGTAAAAAGCAATTCCCTCGAGGCTTATCGACATTTTTTCTTTGGTATCGCGGCGTGCAATTTCGGCCACATTGTTGCCAATGTCACGGGCACCAATTGCCATACGCACCGGTACACCCTGCAATTCGTATTCGGCAAATTTCCATCCCGGCCTGGCGTTGTCGCTGCTGTCATATTTCACAGAAATGCCCAGTGCTTTCAGCTCGTTAATAATCGGCTGCACTTTTTCGGTGATCATTCCAAGTTGCTCATCGCCCTTATAAATAGGTACAATCACCACCTGCAGGGGTGCAATTTTTGGAGGGAGTACAAGGCCACTATTGTCGCTATGGGCCATTACTAGTGCGCCAATCAGTCGGGTACTAACGCCCCAGCTGGTGGCCCATACATAATCCAGCTTGTTGCTTTGGTCGCTGAATTTTACATCGAATGCCTTGGCAAAATTTTGCCCCAGGAAATGCGAGGTACCAGCCTGCAGGGCTTTTCCATCCTGCATCAATGCCTCAATGCAAAAAGTGTCAACAGCGCCTGCAAACCTTTCGTTTTCAGTTTTTACACCTTTCACCACCGGCAAGGCCATAAAGTTTTCTACAAAATCAGCATAAACATCCAGCATCAGCCTCGCTTCTGCCATAGCCTCCTGCGAAGTGGCATGAGCAGTATGGCCTTCCTGCCAAAGAAATTCTGCGGTGCGCAGAAAAAGGCGGGTTCGCATTTCCCAACGTACCACATTGGCCCATTGGTTTACCAATATAGGCAGGTCGCGGTAACTCTGGATCCAGTTCTTATAGGTATTCCAAATGATAGCTTCACTGGTTGGGCGCACAATGAGTTCTTCTTCCAGCTTAGCCTCCGGGTCTACAATGAGTTTGCCTTTATTGTCAGGGTCGGCTACCAGGCGATAGTGTGTAACTACAGCACATTCTTTGGCAAAACCTTCTGCATTTTTCTCTTCTGCTTCAAAGAGGCTTTTCGGCACGAACAAAGGAAAGTAGGCATTTACATGACCCGTAGCCTTGAACTTCCGGTCCAATTCGTCACGCATGTTTTCCCAAAGGGCATACCCATAGGGCTTAATAACCATGCATCCTCTTACAGCACTATAGTCTGCCAGGCCAGATTTGATTATAAGGTCATTGTACCATTGAGAATAGTCCTGTTCCTGTGGTGTTATTACTTTGCTCATAAATGAATAGATGTTCAGATTGTTGGTTAACTTGACCTTCAAGCCGGTGGAAAATTGACTTTCAGGGGCGGCGAATTTACGTAATTGGAATTAGCCAATTCTTAACAGCATTTCTGCCTGCCTTTGGTGTCTGTAGTTAAACATTAGCACTCTCATCTGTAATATTGGAATAACTTAGCATTGTAAACCGTAGGATATGAAAAACTCTCTGATAATCATGCTTGTTGCCGCTGCGGCGCTTACCGGTTGTTCGTCGGCTTTTAAAGCGGCCCAAACACCGGATGATGTATATTATTCTTACGGTGCTACTCCGGCAGCCGAAGAAAAATATACCACTGAGGCTGTTCCCAACACCAACAATGGCTACAAAAGCTATTGGCAAAGTGCAGATGACCGCTATCTGCAAATGAAGGTGCAGGACAGGACAAAGTGGAGTACTATTGATGATGCCAATTACTGGTATGGGTATAACAATCCGGGCAGTATGTGGAACAGCAACTGGTATAGCTACAATATGTGGTCGAATCCGTATATGTACAACAGCATGAGTTTTTCCATGTATTCAAATCCGTTCATGTTCAGTTCCTACTATAACAGTTGGAGCAACCCCTATTGCTGGAATAGGCCTGTAGTTGTTGTGAATAAATATCCTACATCAAGCAGCAATTATATTCCAAGGCCCAGCCTCAACTATGCTGGATTTAACAACAGCCTTTTCAACAGGAGTAATATTAATACTTCCACCGGCAAGCCCGGTACATACAGCAATCAAAACAGCGGATTATTCCGCACCATTTTCGGTACTCCTTCGGGCAGTTCCGGCAACAGTGGAGATAGCTACACGAGGCCAATGAGATTGTTTGATGGTAGTGGTTCATCGGGTAGTGGAAGCAGTGGCGGCAGCAGTCGCAGTTCCGGTTCGAGTAGTAGTGGTTCTTCAGGTTCGGGTAGCAGCAGTCGTGGCGGTCGTGGTGGTTGATTGAACCCAACAATTTTTCTGCTAGATTTTAGTTTTGACCGCACCGCAACGGCACAATATTTTGCGGTGATGCAAAATCCTTGTTTATGCGATTGAACCTCCTGATTGTTTTAGTTGCCAGTTTCGGACTTAGTATTTCAGCACAGGCGCAAACAGTTGATGATGCACTCAGGTATGGATTTCCCACTATGGGGGGAACAGCAAGAAACATTGCCATTGGCGGTGCAATGGGTTCCCTTGGCGGCGATATTACAGCGGCCCATATTAATCCTGCCGGCATAGGACTTTTTAAAAACAGTGAGTTTGTTTTGACTCCTGGTTTCAGTTTTTTCAATAACAATATCAACTACCGTGGCGATGGCACCAAATCGAGTGACCAGGGTTTTGCCTATGGCACCAGTGGTTTTGTTTTTGGCCATCAGCATGAGCGGGGCAGGAATGCCACCAGCAGTGCATTTTCCATTACTGTGAATCAACTTGCCAACTACAACAACCGTGTTGAATACAAGGGATTTAATAATGTATCGAGCTGGTCGGAGCAATATGTGGAGGAGTTGGTTCGCGACAAGGCTACCATTCCACAGGCGGAGAACAATTACATATTCGGCTCCTCGCTTGCATTCTGGACTTACCTGGTAGATACGGTTTCCGATGCATCAGGCAATGTGATTGGTTATCAGAGCTTAGTTCCTATACCTCTGAGCCCTGTGGGTACGCAGGGGGTAAACCAACAAAACACTATTGAAACATCCGGCGGGGCGCATGAAATAGCTCTGAGTTTTGCCAACAGTTACAGCGATAAGTTCCACCTTGGTTTTGGTCTTGATTTTCCGATATACTCCTTCAATAAGAATCAAACCTACAGGGAGGATGATGCCAGCGGCAACACCAATAACGACTTCTCCTATTTCGAATACACGGAGAAGTATAAATCATCGGGATTCGGTTTCAATGCCAAACTCGGTTTCATATACCGGCCGGTAGACAGGCTGAGGCTGGGCTTTGCATTCCATACACCCACCTTCGCAGGAATGACGGATGAAATAAGTTCTGCCATAACTACCAATTCAGAAAAATACACAGTGTACCCGCAGCCCATCAGCAAAACAAGTGAGGAATTGAAGGGGAACAGTGTAGCCGGCAAATACGACTACAATCTTACTACTCCTTACAAACTGCTAGGGAGTATTTCATATGTTATCAACGAGGCAAAGGACATCAAACAGCAGAAAGGTTTCATTACTGCGGATATTGATTACGTAAACTACCGGGGTACTCGTTATTCTGCATCCGACGGAACCAATGCAGATGATGTAAAATATTACAACAGTCTGAATGAAGTGATTAAGGGCCGCTACAAAGGCAATTTCAATTTTCGGATTGGTGGTGAGCTAAAATTCAAAACCATCATGGCTAGGGCAGGTTATGCCTACATGGGCAGCCCTTATGCTTCAAAGGATTTGCAGGGAACAAGGAATATAGTGAGCGGAGGTCTTGGCTATCGCAACAAAGGCATGTTTATTGACCTTACCTATGCTCACAACTTCATCAAGGCAAGTACAGTGCCCTATTACCTTACCGACAAGGCGAGCCCCGTTGCCGATGGCAAAAACAGCAAAGGCACCATTGTCCTCACAGTTGGTTTCAAATTCATTTAGCAAAAAAAAGACGGCACTTAAAATTGAGTTTGCAGCCATTCAATAATGGCTGAAGGGCTGGCATTTTCAAACCAGTATATGCCTGTGTCTTTCCTAAACCAGGTCATTTGCCTTTTGGCATACTGCCGGGTATGTGTCTTTATGTTTTCAACAGCAGTGCTGAGGCTGCATTTGTTTTCGAAGTAGTCAAAGAGTTCAGTATAACCTACTGTCTGCAAAGCCTGCAAATGCCTGAATGGATAAAGGGTTTTTGCTTCTTCAATTAATCCTTCATCCATCATGTGGTCTACTCGTTGGTGTATGCGATCAATGAGTTGCTGCCTTGGAAGTTGGAGTGCTGTTTTTATGGTGGTAAACGGACGTTGAACTTTGTTGTTTTGCTGAAAATGACGTATGGATTGGCCGGTTGATTTTACTACTTCCAACGCCCTGAGCATGCGATGCGGGTTTTCTGTTTCGCCATTGGCAAAATAAACCGGGTCGGCGGTGGCCAATGTTTCCTTCAGCCATGGCATACCTTGTCTTTCGTATGCAGTTCTTAGTTGCTCCCTGAGTGCTGCAGCGATAGTTGGCATCGCATCAATGCCATCACAAAGTGCTTTGAGGTAAAGACCGGTGCCGCCAGTGGCAATTACTATATCGTTTTCTGCAAATAATTGTTCGAGCGTTTGAAGCGCATATTTTTCAAACACTGCTGCATCGACCGCCTCATGAATTGAATGCGAATTGATGAAATAGTGCGGTACACGCCCGAGTTCAGTATCAGATGGTTTGGCTACACCGATGTTCAGTTCACGGTAGCATTGCCTGCTGTCGAAAGATAGAATGGATGTTTTGTAATGCTCAGCAAGTTGAATGCTGATAGCTGTTTTGCCCACTGCCGTTGGGCCTGCCACCACCACCAATGTTTTTTGCTGCGGCATGCCGGGGCTTGTGTTGTTTATAAATCATCGCCACCGTTGTCAACTGAAGTGGCATCTGAGAATCCCAAATCATCTTCGCCCGAATCATCACTCTCTTCACCTTCTTCACCAAAGCCTTCTTCGGTGCCTTTCAGATCGTATTTTTCTTCCATTTCGGCAAACTTTGGCCCCAGCAAACCGCGGGTGCCATATTGTAAAGGCCCAACACCTTCCTTTCGCGAAATGGAGGGATAAGTTATCCTGGCACTTTCATCCTTGCTCACATTGATCAGTTCCACCAGGAAGGTCCAGTTCTTATCGAAATCGTACTGGTAAATAAATTTCTGGTTGGTAAAGTGCACTTCGCTGGCAATGGTTGTATTCTCCATGAGCAAGGGAGCTACTTTGTAATCTTTGTCATACTGCTCCAGCGAAATTTCGCGACCTCGTTGCCAGTTATCGTTGCTGCGAAAAAAAGTAGCCTGGTGTTTGTTGTCAAACTCGTATGCCTGCAGGATGGTTTTGTGCAATTCAAGAAAAGTCTGGGTATGCTTTATCACAATGTCTCGGTAAATGCTTTCATCCTCTTCGAAGTACACCCTGAATTTTAAAATGGCCATATGAACATTTGCCCTTTAAAGGCTTTTGGTTTCGGTTTTGAACAAAGAAAATACATTTTAGGAAACAGGCTGGAGGTTTAATTTTTTTGCCTCCACAAGCATGAGAGAATATGCTGCTTCGTAGTTGTTAGCAATATGTCCGTCAAGAATGGCATCCTTGATTGCATTCTTAATAATGCCCACTTCTCGGCAAGGCGCAAGCCCGAATGTTTGCATAATAATCTCCCCATCAATAGGTGGCTGCCAGGTACGAATGCGGTCTTTTTCTTCCACTTCCTCGCAGCGTTGCCGAACCATTTCGAAATTGGCAAGGTACTTTTTCACCTTCCATTTGTTTTTGGAAGTGATGTCTGCTTCACACAATTTCATCAGGTCATCTATTTCCTCACCTGCATCAAAAAGCAGTCGCCTGATGGCCGAATCGGTAATGTTTTCTTTGGTAAGCGAAATTGGCCGCAGGTGCATTTCCACCAGTTTCTTTACATACTTCATCTTTTCATTCTGCGGCAATTTGAGTTGGGCAAAAATTTTGGGCACCATTCTGCCGCCTACCACTTCGTGGCCGTGAAAAGTCCAGCCGTGTCCTTCCTCAAACTTGCGGGTAGCGGGTTTGCCAATATCGTGCAGGATGGCGGCCCAGCGTAGCCATAGGTCATCAGTGGTTTTGCAAATGTTGTCGAGCACCTGCAGCGTGTGGTAAAAATTATCCTTGTGCCCCATGCCATCAATGTATTCAGCTCCGGCCAAGGCTGGCATTTGCGGAAAAAAATGATGGAGCAGGCCGGTGGTGAAAAGCAAGTCGAGCCCAATGGACGGCTTCTTGCACAGGATGATCTTGTTCAGCTCATCGGTGATTCTTTCCTTGGAAATGATGTGTATGCGTTCCGCATCGGTCTTGATGGCTTCCAGCGTTACAGGGTCAATAGTGAACTCCAGTTGCGCTGCAAAACGAATGGCACGCATCATACGCAAGGGGTCATCGCTGAAGGTCTGAACCGGGTCGAGTGGGGTAATAATTTTCTTTTCTTCCAAATGAAGCATGCCTTCAAAAGGGTCAATCAATTCGCCGTAGTCAGCTTCGTTGAGGCTGATGGCCATGGCGTTGATGGTAAAATCCCTGCGCAGTTGGTCATCTTCCAAAGTGCCTGGTTCCACAGCAGGTTTGCGGCTGTGGCTTGCATAGCTTTCCTTGCGGGCACCTACAAATTCAATATCAAAATCATCAATCCTAATGTGGGCCGTTCCGAAATGTTTGAAATAACTCACATGCGGTTTTGGCTTGAAAGTTTCGGCCACTGCATGAGCCAATTTAATACCATCGCCCAGGCAAACAATATCAGCATCCTTCGTTTTCCGGTGTAAAAGTTTGTCACGAACGAAGCCGCCAATCACCCAGGCATTAAATCCTAACTGACTCGCTGATTCGCCTATCGCCTTAAAAATGCTTGCTTCGGTATGCGACAGTTTGATTTTCATGAGCCGGCAAAAATAGAGAAGCCGCACGAAGTGGCTTTTCTATTTGTAACAATTTATGGATTGTGAAAAGATAAGACCAATGACCACCTTTTCATTATTATAGGTCAGAAGTAAAACCCGTGCACTACAAATTTCCCTTTTGAATACACCAATGTCGGGGCAGGCATTTTAAAGGCATTAAGGCAATAGAAGACAGACCGCAGAAACTTGCTTTTTGTTTTGATGCGGGTAAAATCAATATCAGGTGCTAAATACCATTGCCTGACTCTTGGAATATCGCTACGGTCGTAAACTACGCCGGTTTCCGGGTCGGTCCAGATATTATCGTATCCTCCAAACATGCCCGATGCGCCGTAACCCACGGCAATATTGAGCCAAGGCGGCAAGTTGCTGTTTTTGAAAAAAGATTTAAGGTTTCCACTCAGCCAATAGGTTTGGCCGTTGTAGTCTTTCAGCATTCTTTCAGCAAAACTGTTTCCAAACAGGTCGTCCGATCGTTCATTCAACATTTCATCGTCATAATACATGGGATGAAAAGAAAACTTGTAGCTGATGCGTTGCTCACCCCAACCCAATTCCTGGCCTATTAGCAGGGATGAACCTAAAACGTTTGCAGCAAAATCGCCCCAGCTCCAACCCCATTCAGCACTGTGCCCATCCAGAAATTCAATAACCGTTTGGAAGGTGAAGCCACTCAGGCCTCCAATCCAAATTTGCTGGTTGCGGCTGAGTCCCGCCCATTTCCAGCTTGCCATACTTACACGGCTCAGTTGGTAGGCCGTCCAGGCATGACCGGTCTTATCAACTTGCAGCCATTCTCCAATATCATTGAAAGTATGGAATGATGTCTTGGGGTAGTCTTTGTACCAGGTTTCGTTGAGTACGGCCAATGAACCGGCATACAATCCAGCATGCAATGCGCCGACCGTCCAAACCCTTGACTTGTTTGGTTTGGCAGCAGTTTCAGTGAATGTAGTGTTGAATGAAACCGAATCAGCACCCGGGCTTTGCTTGTTCACGATGTCCTGCTGTGCCGATAAAAGTGTGGATTGCAGCAAAAAGAAAAAAAGGAAAACGGTTCTGACCAAACCAACGATTGCTTTTCGTTTGAAAATGGGTGAAATGCGATTAATAAAAAACTGGGCAGGCCCACGGAATAACTGCATAAGAAATTGTGAGATTGGTGCTGTAACACAAACATAGCACCAAGGTTGGTAAACAGATGGCCATGAACATGATGGTGGATTAAATTTCAGAATATCTTAGCCATCCCAAATTTTCATCTCACCAAAAACAACACGAAATGGATGCTGCAATTAAGGCCAAGGTAGATAATTGGCTCAATGGCAATTACGACAGTGAAACGAAGGAATACATTCAGCATGCGCTGGTTCACAACCCCGACGACCTGGTGGAAGGATTTTACAAGAATCTTGAATTTGGAACCGGCGGCCTGCGCGGCATCATGGGTGTAGGCACCAACCGCATGAACAAATACACAGTAGGCATGGCTACACAAGGCTACGCCAACTACCTGACGAAAGTGTTTGGCAGTGGGCAGTCAGTAGCCGTTGCACATGACAGCCGCAATAACAGCCGCTTTTTTGCAGAAACAACGGCCAACGTATTGGCAGCAAATGGCTTCAAAGTTTTTTTGTTCGAAGACCTGCGGCCCACCCCTGAGTTAAGTTTTACCATCCGTGCCCTTGGTTGCAAAGGAGGCGTAGTATGTACAGCAAGCCACAACCCCAAAGAATACAACGGCTATAAGGCTTACTGGGAAGACGGCGCACAACTGGTGCCGCCGCATGATGAAAATGTAATTATTGAAGTGGACAAGATTGCCAGCGTTGATGATGTAAAATGGAGTGGGGGTGAGGCAAATATTACCATCATAGGAGAAGAAACCGATGCCGCTTACACAGAAATGGTAAAAGGTCTTAGCGTTTATCCTGATGTATGTCTTCGCCAGCACGACCTCAAAATTGTTTATACCAGTATTCACGGTAGCGGCATTAAATTGGTGCCAATGGTACTGCAGCGTTTCGGCTTCGACAATGTGGCCATTGTGGAGCAACAAGCAACACCCGATGGTAATTTTCCCACAGTACACAGCCCCAACCCTGAAGAGAAAGATGCAATGACACTGGGTTTGGAAAAGGCGAAAGCCATTGATGCAGATATTTTACTCGGCACAGATCCTGATGCTGACCGCGTAGGTATTGGTGTAAAAGATGATGATGGCAACTGGGTGCTCATGAATGGCAATCAGACTGCAGTACTTGCCTTCAATTATATGATTGAAGCCCGCAGGGCAAAAGGAATTGCCCAGCCCAATGACATGGTGATTAAAACCATTGTGACCAGCGACCTTATTAATCGTATAGCTGCTGAAAATGGTGTGGCTTGTTACGATGTGCTGACCGGCTTCAAATACATCAGCGAAATGATCCGTGAAAAGACCGGCAAAGAAAATTATGTAATAGGTGGCGAAGAAAGCTATGGATTAATGATAGGCGACCAGGTTCGGGATAAAGATGCCGTGAGTGCTGTGGCTTTGCTATGCGAAATGGCAGCTTATGAAAAGGATAAAGGTCGTAGCCTCTACCAAAAACTGCTCGACCTGTATGTGCAATATGGATGCTTCCAGGAGCATTTGATTTCCATTACCAAAAAAGGCATGAACGGTCAAAAGGAAATTGCAGAAATGATGGAGACTTACCGTTGTCAGCCGCCTGCAGTATTAGGTGGAGTAAGTGTGGCAAAACTGCTCGATTACCAGCAGCAGCAAGGTCGTAACCTTGCCACGGGCGAATCGTTTGCCATTGACCTGCCAAAAAGCAATGTATTGCAGTTTGTGCTGGAAGACGGCAGCAAAATTTCAGCAAGGCCCAGCGGCACAGAGCCCAAGATCAAGTTCTACTTCAGTGTGAATGCCAGGTTGGACGATGCCGGAAACTACAAAGCAGTGCAGCAAGAACTGATGGACAGGATAAAGAGCATCATCAGTGATATGAATTTGTAAAAGTTTTAGTTGTGGTCAAAAGGGCGCCGTGTTTAGCGGCGCTTTTTTTTAAACATTCTTTTTTTTGCAGCGGATGGGGAAAATTGGATGTGGTAGGTAAGAAAAATGTAGCGCACTATTGCTTAGGGTTCAGCCAAAACTGTTGTAATAACTTCTGCTCCATTCATGAAAATGTCATTGTACGAAGATTCATACCGAACCAAAGGCCTACGCAAGCAATTGGTTGATTCTCTTCAGCAGAAAGGGATCTCTGATGAATTGGTGTTAAGGGCTATGATGGCTGTTCCGCGGCATTATTTTTTAGATCCTGCACTCGACAAAATTGCCTATGAAGACAGGGCATTTCCAATAGGTGAAGGTCAAACCATCAGCCAGCCTTATACGGTTGCTTACCAATCTGAACTGCTGAGTATAACACCAGGCCATCGTGTATTGGAAATAGGCACTGGCAGTGCCTACCAGGCCACGGTGCTTGCCGAAATGGGCGCTGAAGTTTTTACTATTGAAAGGCAACGGAAACTTTTTGAAAAAGTGAAGGAGGAGTACCCGTTTGCGAAACAATACGAACAACTTTATTTTTTTTATGGTGATGGGTTCAAAGGACTTCCATCATACGCACCATTCGACAGGGTGCTGGTTACCGCCGCAGCGCCTTACGTACCTCTAACCCTCTTAGAACAACTGCAGCCAGAAGGCATCCTGGTGATCCCTGTGGATGAAGGTGATTCACAACGCATGAAGCGTATCATCAAAAAGAAGGATGGCCGAATGATTGAAGAAATTTATGACCTGTTCAATTTTGTACCCATGCTAAAAGGAAAGAATAAGTAAAGGGTAAAACGAAAACAGAAAATAACAGTGCTGTTTTGCCTGTATGGATTTTTCCTTTTCAATGGGTTGTATGAAAGAAGGAGCCAATCGGCTCCTCCTTTCGTATGTTTCAAACCCGATGCGGATTTGATGCGTTGAATAATTGAAATGGGTTACTGCATATTCATTCCTTCGCCCATACCTTCCATTTCACCCTTCATGTTTTTGCGCTTGAACAAACTGGCATCCATTTTTCCAAAGCGCCAGCTGAACTGGAGGCGCAGCACTTGCGGGTCGCGGCGGCGTTGCAGGTTTTGCACAAAGAAATCGCTGGCAGTGGTGGCGTTGTAAAGACGAGTTCTGAACACATCGTTCATGCTGAGTGTGAGCGAACCGGCATATCCTTGTCCGTTCTTATTTTTAATGATATCCCTTCTTACAGATACATCCATGCCATAGTTTGGATTAACATAGCCGTTGCTACCGGCTGCCTGCGAGCCACCGTAGAAGCCACCGCCCATTCCGCCGCCCATGCGGCCACCGCCACCGCCAACGGGCAACACGGTTTTCGACTGGTAGTCACCATTTACCTGGAACGCCCATTGGTTTGACTTTCCTGCTTTTTGGGTCAGCGTTATTTTTCCGAAGAAACTCAGCTGGCTGTTGTTGAGATTTTCTTTGATGTTAGATGAATTGATGCTGGCGTTGTAGAAGTTTACATTGGTGGTAGCATCAAATTTCTTGGTGAATTTATTGGTGCTGGTGAGTTCAAGGCCATAGCTCACCGCATTGTTGGCATTGATCCATGTATTGTAAATGGCGCTGTCTTTGCTGATGCGGTTCAGCCCTTTAAATTGGTAGCGGGTAATGAGGTTGTCGCTGTATTTGTAATAAGCCGAAATCAGCAACGAATGATTATTGTTGAATTGCTGGCTAAGGTTAGCCTCCAGGCTGGAAGTGAACTCAGGAGCAAGGGTAGGGTTGCCCACCTGCAGGTTCAATGGGTCGGTATAGTCAACATAGGGCATCAATTGGAAAAAGTTGGGACGATTGATGCGCCTTGAGTAGTTCATCTGCAGGCTGCTCTTATCTGAAAGCTTGTAGCTCATGAAAGCACTGGGGAAAAGGGAAATAGGAAACTGCACACTAAATGAAGAATCGATATTGGGCAATTCACCGTTGTAGTCCGAGCTTTCAACCCTGAGGCCTACGTTGTAGCCCCACTTTTCGTTTTGATCAAAAGTGCCTGTAACGGTAGTATAAGCTGCGTATACCCTGTCGGTATATTTATAGTTGGATGCGATGCTAGGCACCAATAAAAAATCGTCCAGGCCGTAATTATAAACGTAGTTGTTATTGCTCGACTCGAACTGCCTTATCTGTCCACGCAGCCCTGCTTCCACTTTCATGCCATTGTTGAGTTTGTTGGCATAATCAGTTTGTGCTACCACGTAGGTGCTGTGCGTATTCGAGTTATTGATTTGCTTGGTTGGCCTGTCTTTCGGAACATTGGCGATGTCGTACAGCTGGTTTATATAATTCGATTCACCATCACTTTTGCTCTGGTTGAAGTTCACATCGGCTGTAAGTTCATGGCCGGTTTTTGCAAAGTTGTGTTTGTAGCTAAGGCTGCTGCCGAGGTTGCGCATCATCCTGTCGGACTCGGTTTCCCTTACACCCAATTCAGTTCTGACCGGGTTGTAAAATGAATCATAGCGCATATTGTTTGTTTCGTCGGTTTTAAACTTGCCGCCCATATAGTTCACCGACCAGGTAAGCGTGTTTCGGTTGTCAATGAAGTAATCAATTCCGCCTCTGCCAAAACCAAAGTAGCCGTTGTTCGTGCTATTAATATCCTGTGCAATAGTGTTAGCAGGATAGCTGCCACTGGCTTTGTAGGCTGTGTTGATATCGCTCCAGCTGAGGCTTTTCCTTTGATTCAAATTTGCAGAGGCAAATACATTCACCTTGCCTTGCCTTGCATTGATATCACCACCAAAGTTTGGTTTTCCCCTGCTGTCGATACCAGCTCTAACTGAACCATTGTACCCTGCCTTCCTGTTCTTCTTCATCACCACATTCAGGATAGCTGCTGTGCCACCCGAGGCGTCATATTTGGCCGAAGGGTTGGTGATGAGTTCAACACTTTGGATATCATCTGCTGGAATCTGGTCGAGCGTAAGGGTGGTAGGCCTGCCATCTACAAAAAGCGTGGGAGCGCTGTTGCGAATCGTCACGTTGCCATCAATATCCACGTTGACTGAGGGAATCTGGCGCATAATGTCTATGGCTGAAGAACCGGATGCAGCTAAACTTTTGTCCACGTTGAAAATCTTGCGGTCAATGCCCATTTGCATAATGGGTCGGTTGCCGGTTACCGTTACATTCTCCAGCACTTTGGCATCAGGCACCAGGAGGTAATTGCCAAGGTCTTTGTCACCAAGGCTGGCCAATTGGCTCATGTCGCCGCCAAATACTTTTTTCAGCGTTTCCATCATATTTGGTTGCGCTTTTGCCTTGTCGCCACCTTGTTGTCCGCCACCCATGCTTCCTGAAGCCATCATGGCTTCCATCAATTTTTTCTGTTGTTCGGGCGTCAGGAAGGAAATCTTTTTTTCGATGGTTTTGTAACCAATCGCCATGATTCTGATGCGGTAATCTCCCATGACAGGCACATTTTCGAGAGAGAAATCGCCATTGGGCTGCGACAGCATGCCGGTGAGAATGGTGTCTTTGCGCTGGCGCTTGGCCATGTCAAATTTGCTTGCAATGAGTTCCACTGATACTGCATCCATTGGTTTATTGGTAGTGCTGTCGAGCACTTTGCCGTAAAAACGACCGGTTTGAGATGCACCCCCCATGCCGCGGCCCATGCCTCCCATAGGTTGGGCAAAAACAGAAAAAGTGGAAATACAGAAGGATATGGCTAGCAAAAACTTCATAGCGAGGGAAGGTTTGGGTAAGATGATAATATTATTCAGGAAAGAGAAATGTTTTGATGTTATTGAGTTGTCCATAATGACAATTGGTAATAAGAAATGTTTTGACGGCCACAGGCTACAAAACCTACGGTTCAAGTGTTAAGAATTGGATAAATGGGAATCAGCCTATCAGCAGCGTGAGACCAACCTGAAGCAAACCAATCAGGAAACCCAATGCGCCACCCAAAATGGCCATATAGCGAATTTCCTTTGCGAGTATCTGGTTAAACATTTCTTCAAGCCTGTCCATCGGGAAATTGGCAACCTTCTCAGTCACAATACTTTCAAGGTCAAGTTGGTCCTGCAGTTGAGCCGAATAGGTTTGCATAAGGTTTGGGAAGAGTGTGGTGAGTTCTTCCATAAACACAGCCTTCAGTTTACCTATTGTCTTGTCCCCAATGAACATACTGATCATAGGCATTTCGGCCACCAGTTTTTCCTTCAGAAAAATGTCGACATGGCTTTCAATCAGCGGCGACATTTTTTCCAGGTTTTCAGGGCTGCTGATGGTTTGAGCTATTTCGGCAAAGGAGAGTAATTGTTTGCCTACCAACTGGCCTAATTGGCGAGCAACCTGCGGCTGCTGGTTTGGGAAAACACCTTGTATTCTAACACCCAATATGGAAACTGGTTTCCTGGGATGAAAAAGTAAGTTGAGCGCCAACCTGTGGAGCAACCAACCAACGAAGGCAGAAATGAAGGGCAATATCCAAAGCCAATAATGCATAATGAATAGCTGGGTTCTTAAAAAAAATCCTCCCGGCAATGCGGGAGGGAAATAGCGTGGGGAGAATGAGGGGATTCGAACCCCCGGCCTTCAGAGCCACAATCTGACGCTCTAACCAACTGAGCTACAATCTCCATTTTTTGGGAGCGCAAAAATAGGGAAATCACCTTGCACCAATCAAATCTGTAAGTCTTAAAATTTAAGGGCAAATAAAAAATGGATTCTGCATGCCGTTTAATGGATTCAGTATGCGCCTACACAGGCGCTATTTCGTATCCGCATAGCCTTCATCGACTATATTGTTAATTTAAACCACCGGTTATGGCCAATGTTCATTTTCACGTAGGTTTGAATTTCATGAAGAAAATTGGTAGCTATATGATGAGTAAAAAAGTGTTGCCTTTCCTTATCCCTGCTGTTATTGGGCTGGTATTTGTATTCGCAAAAAGTTGGGGTACCGAGCATTCAGAACCAACCAGCAAATACGAAAAAATACTGACCACAATTGCTGACTTGCTGGAGCAAGGCCACTATAGTCCCAAAAAGCTGGATGATGATTTTTCGAAACAGGTATTCAAAAGTTTCCTGAACGAAGTTGACCCGGACCGCACAATTTTTCTGCAGGCTGATATTGACAACCTCAAACCTTACGAAACCCAGGTTGATAATGAACTCCGCACCGGTCGCATGGAATTTGTGCCTGCCGTTGACACTATTTACAAAAAACGCCTTGCTGAAGCATCCAAAATTTACAAGGAAATACTCTCCAAACCTTTTGATTTTACAACCAAAGAGTCGGTGCAACTGGACTCGGACAATTTGCCTTTTGCGGCTAATGAAAAAGCCAGGTATGAAACATGGCGCAAGCGGTTGAAATATATGACGCTGGAACGCTACACCGATGAAATAGAGACACGGGAAAAAAATAAAGGCACCAAAGATTTTGTGGTAAAGGCCGACACAACCATCGAAAGGGAAAGCCGCGAAAGGGTTTTGAAAATTTGGAATCGCTCTTTTGACAGGCTTACCAACAAGTTCGGCCTGGATGAAAAATTCAATATGTACGTGAATACCATTGCTGAAACAATGGATCCACATACACAGTTCTTTCCGCCGGTGGAGAAAAGAGCATTTGACGAGGCAATGAGCGGCAGGTTTTTTGGTATTGGCGCACAGTTGGGAGAGCAGGATGGCAACATCAAAATAGTGAGCCTGATTACGGGAAGCCCTGCCTGGAAAAGTGGAGAAATACAGGTGGGTGATATCATCCTGAAAGTGGCACAAGGTGCCGCCGAACCCGTTGATATTGCAGGGTTTGAAACAACCGATGCAGTCAAACTGATTCGCGGCAACAAGGGTACCGAAGTACGATTGACCATGAAGAAGACAGATGGGTCCATCAAAGTGGTTACCCTCATCAGGGATGAAATTGTGCAAGAAGAAACCTTTGCCCGCAGTGCCATTGTGAAGGATGGCAACAATAAGATCGGCTACATTTTCCTGCCAGAATTCTATGCAGACTTTGACAATCCGAATGGCGCAAGGTGTGCCCGCGATGTGGCCAGCGAAATCACCAAACTCAAAGCTGAAAATGTTGACGGCATCATCATGGACCTCCGTTACAATGGCGGTGGGTCGCTACAGGATGTAATACAAATGGTTGGATTGTTTATTGAAGACGGCCCGGTGGTGCAGGTGAAAGATAGGGATGGCGAAGCCAGCGTATACCGTGATAAAGACAAAACAGTATTGTACACCGGCCCTCTTGCCGTAATGATAAACGAGTTCAGTGCGTCGGCATCTGAAATATTTGCAGCCGCCATACAGGATTACAAACGTGGTGTAATTGTTGGCACACCCAGCTACGGCAAGGGAACTGTGCAGCGCAATATTGGTCTTGACAAGAACACCGGTTTCTTTATGCCGTCTTCCGAATTGGGTACCTTAAAACTGACATTGCAGAAGTTTTACCGCATCAATGGCGGGTCAACACAATTAGAAGGCGTGTCGCCGGATGTATTGTTGCCCGATAATTTTGAATTTACCAAGAACAAGGAACGCGACAATCCAAATGCACTGAAGTGGGATGAAATTCCAAAAGCCACATACAGCCAGTGGCCTGCGGGCACGGATATTGCCGAAATAGAGTCACAGTATCAAAAGAAACTGGCAGAAAACAAGGCATTTCAACTGATTAGGAAGAATTCGGAATGGTTGAGCAAGGTAAACGACCAGCCGGTGAGCCTTTATTTGCCTGAATACCTTGAGGTGCAGAACCAGATAAAGAACGCAGTGAAGCAGAATGATTCTTTGCAAACACTTACTTCTCCCCTGAACGTGGCATTTATGAAAACAGACATCGAACGTGTGGACAAGATGGATAAGGAGAAAAAGGAACGCTTTAATGCCTGGCTGAAAAACTTGACAACCGACCGATATCTGTATGAAACATCCCAAATTATGGATAGCCTGATTATGAAAGGGAAGACAGCCAGCAAATGAAGAGTGGGCGTGAAGGGAATATCTTAATATTTTGATTATCAGTCATTTAAGCTGTATGGATCATGGCAAAACACCTGATTTTGCCATGATCTTTTTTTAGATACATTTGCAAACGTTTTACCAAAACTTCGCATGACACAAATTGCACCTAAAAACAAATTCACGCTCATCGTTGTTGCTGCGCTGCTGTTTTTCTGTTCCAATATTTTTGTTGGATGTTCTGCGCATAAGTACAATATGATGAATACTTATCTGGATTCTACAAAAACAATTGAACTGAACAAATACCCATTTCAATATTCCGAACCAACCATTAAGAAATATGATGTGGTAAGGATACAGTTTGCAGGCATGAATCCAACGGTTACTGGGCTGCTTAACAGTTATGGCGGTGCCAAATTGCAAACAGAAATGAAGGCTACCGAGGGGCCCGAAATAACCGGTCAGCAGGTGGATGATAATGGTAATCTTGATTTTCCGCTAATTGGCAAAGTGCGGGCAGAAGGACTCACAAAATCGCAGTTACGCGAAAGTCTGCTTAAAATGGTAGCGCCTTTGCTGAAAGACCCATTTGTGTTTGTTGAACTTCCTAAGCGGGGCATCACTATATTGGGCGAAGTGAAAACACCATCAACTGTAGTTTTTCCAAAAGAAAGAGCGAACCTGCTGGAAACGCTGGCGCAGGTTGGATTTGTTACAGAATTTGCCAACCTTACCAAGGTGAAGGTGTACCGGGAGGACGCTTCAGGAAATCGGCGGCTTGGGCATGTGAATCTGGAGGATACTGCTTTTCTTTCCACAGAATATTTTTACCCTCAACCCGATGACGTTGTATATGTGCCAGCAAGGGCAGAAAAAGGACTGAGAAATGTTGGTCAGACTTACGCACAGTTCGCTACCATATTGCTTGCAATTACTTCACTGGTCGTTTCATTAACTCGCTAATCAAACACATTTGCACTTATAATGGCTTCCAATCTTCCGGCACAACCAAGAATTGATTTAGGGGACTCTGGCCCCAGTAAACTGGATGTACTGAAACTTGGCGCAAAGGCGATTTCGATTTTGCCCTGGTATGTGCTTTCCCTTATTTTTTGCTTGCTCGTGGCCCAAGTTTACCTGGAGTTTTCTGCTCCGGTGTATAGCGCCAATTCATTGGTGATGATTAGGGACAGAAGGGTGGGAACAGAAGAACAGCGGATGTTGAGCACCCTTAACCTCAATTCAAACGACAGGAGTATTGAAAACGAAATGGATGTGCTCAAGTCCTTTACGCTCATGTACCGTGTTGTTGATTCTCTTAACCTTGACCTGCAGTTTTTTATTGAAGGCCGAATAAGGAAAATTCAACTCTATGGCAAATCCAGCCCGTTCATTGTTGACTATTTTGAACCGGGAGATGATGAAGCAGGATATGTGTTTTTTGGTGATGCAAGAATGACTCTTGGTCCCAGTGAGTATACCATTGAGTTGGAGCCTAATAAAAAGGTGGCTTATAAATATGGTGATACCATTTCTTTTGGTGGTCACAGAATGGCACTTCGCAAAAACACGCATTATAAGGTCAATCCCATCAATACGCTTTACCTGAGTATAATGGACCGCAAGGGGTTGGCTGAAAAATTCAGGAGCGCCCTTGGCGTAGACCAGACACGTGAATTTGGTGGAGTACTGGAACTTAAACTGAATGATATATTGCCAGAAAGAGCACAAAACGTATTGGATGTGCTGGTGGCGAAATACGTGCAGGCCGGCCTGGATGACAAAAACACCCAGGGCAGGAATTCCATCCGGTTTCTAAACGAAAGACTTTATAGTATCACGTCAGAATTAGGTGATGCCAAGAATAAGGTGGCCGACTATCAGTCCAGGAATTTGATTAGTCCTGATGCTGAGGCCAATGTGAAAATGACATTGGATAAACTCAATTCGTTGTTGGAAATTGAAGCAAGAATCAGTACAGAGCTTGAGATTATTAATGGGCTTTACAACTACGTAATCAATAGCAGGAATACATTTGACCTAGTGCCATCGACTGTAGGCATTGAGGACCAGTCATTGAATGACCTTATAGCCAACCACAACAAGCTAATCCTTGAACGCAAAAAGAAGCTTGATATAGGAACAGAAAATGACCCTGAGGTAAGATCATTCAGTGCCTCGGTGGAAGCTTCCCGAAGGGCGCTTATTACCAATATTGAAAACCTGAAAAACGCTGAAAAAACCCGTTTGGCAGATGCCCATAACCAGGTAATGCAACACCAGGCCGAAGCATCATCGCTTCCCCTGAAAGAAGTTCATCTGTTTGATCTTGAGAAGCAGGCAAAGGTGAAAGATGCTATTTCCACTTTCTTACTTCAAAAACGTGAAGAAGCTGAACTTTCGGTTGCCTCCAATACCAGCGATGCAAGGGTGCTTGACCCTGCCATGAATCTGGGTCAGGTGAAACCGGTAAAATCGCAGGTAATTCTTTTCTCCTTGTTGATTGCTTTGCTCATTCCTACCATCATACTTATTATAGTTGAAATCTTCAATAACACTATTGGCGACCGTACAGAAATTGAAATGGCAACCAATACGCCCATTGTTGGAGAAATCTTGTATAAGCCATCGGACGACCCGTTGGTGGTGACCGCAAAAAGCAGGTCTGCCATTTCAGAACAATTCAGGTTAGTACGAACCAACCTAAAGTATATTTCCATAGATTCTCCGATTAGGGTGGTGACTGTAACTTCATTTATGAGTGGCGAGGGAAAATCATTCTTCTCTCTCAATTTGGGTGCCGCTGTTTCCCTGGTTAAGGAGCGGGTGTTACTCATTGAATTGGACCTTCGAAAACCGCGTTTGAGTAAATACCTCGGTTTTTCAAACAGGGTTGGCCTGAGTAATTACCTCATTGGTGCCGAAAGCAACATTGAATCTTCAATTGTTAATATACCAGGTTACCCCAATCTTGATTTGTTGCCATCGGGCCCCACACCACCCAACCCGGCAGAGCTGATCCTGAGCAACAAAATGGAAGATGCAATGGCAATTCTCAAAGCCAAATATGATTTCATTATCATCGATACTTCACCCATTGGCCTTGTAACAGACGCCTTGCTTATTGATAAATTCTCGGACTTCACTTTCTTCATCATCAGGCACAAAGTGACGTTGCGCTCCACGCTCTCTTATATTGACAAGACATACAATGAGCACAGGTTTAAAAACATGGGCATAGTTGTAAATGGAATCAAAACCGGCGCGGGTGAAAACTATGGCTATGGTTACGGCTATGGCTATGGCTACGGCTATGGTTATGGGTATTACCTCAACAGTAGCGACAAATCGGGTTACTATACTGATGATGAGGTGAAGCCAGGTTTGATAAGCAAAATACTCAGCATATTTGGTGTGTAGTTGTCTAAAACCGTTGACCACTCCGCCTGCTTTCAACAATTTTGAAAGGTGTTATCCTTTCGGAATGTAAATTGAAAACAATACGATCCTGCAATAAAAAACCATTGAGTTTCATTTGACTGTTTGGTTTGTATTCAGAAGGTAAATTGAGTTTATTCTGTAAATTCCTTCATCTGGGCTATCACAATTGGCATACAGTCATATGAAATATTGAAGTATCGTTTGTATTCATGAATCAGTCTGCATCAAAATCTTCCATTCAGCTTATCTCTGGTGCCGTTATTGGCAGAGTATTGGCTATGGCAGCTTTGGTAATTGTGACGCCGATACTTGGTCCTCACGGATTTGGCCAATTACTGATTGTCGGCATCATCCAGGCTGTATTCACCATCTTTCTTGATATAGGATTTGAGAATTACTATATCATGAAAGTGAAGCTAACCGGGCCAAACATCACCGACCAATATGAATTGGTTGAGATTGAAAATGCTGTTTACAATCTTCGCTTTTTTACCAATATCCTGTTTTTTGTACTGCAAATAGCCATTTCATACGTAGGGAAAGGTTGGCTGTTTGATAGCCCGGTGGATGTTTACCTTCGGATTCTTGCCTTAAACTACATTGCCAATCTTTTCGGTAAAATCAATGAAGTCAGGCTTAAAAAGCGGATGCGTTTCGGTGAAATAACCAGCGCCAAAATTGCCGGCGATGTAATTGGTTCCATCGCAAAAGTACTTTTTGTGCTATTGGGATTTGGCATTACCGGATGGGCAGCCGGCTATGTGTTAGGTGCTTTTGTAAACAACATTATGCTTTGGTACCGGAGCGATTTTAAACCGGTTATGAAACCCATTCCAAAATTTCTGCGCAAGGATTTGAAATGGTTTACCAAGCATTCCTGGTTCTCAGGGATTGGCGCCTATTTTCAAATGCAATCCAGCAACATCATTCTTAAGCATTTTTTCCCATTGGCTGAGGTTGGTCTTGTTCAGTTCTCTTCATCCTATACTATCGAAATTTATTCCTCCTTGTTTGCCTCGCAAATTCAGTTACTGGTGCCCTATTTCAGCAACAATACACACGATGTAAGCAGAATTAGAGCGGCAATCAATCAGTTTGCTGAATTGTCGTATTTGCTATTCAGTATTCCACTCGTCATGGGTATTTTTTTTGGCAGAGAAATCATCAATCTTGCATTTGGCAAACAATGGCTGGACGCTTTTCCAGTCTTTGTCTGTTATTGTTTCTACGTGCTTGCCAGGTTAATTTATTCCCCGGCAATAGCCATTTATAATTCTATTGGCAAATTGAAAGTGGGCACTTATTCAGCATACTTTCATCTTACCATCACCATTATTGGTCTAACCACGGTAAGCCTTCTTTCAAAAAGCATAGTTCATTTTGCCATCGTACTCGTCATAACCACTTTAGTCGGCGAGGCGTTCAAATCATTAATGGGACTGCATTATTTGTCTATCACCATATTTGATTTGCTGCGCGATGCCAGAAAATCCATTTACTGCACGCTGCTACTTTTTGGCATCACATTTTTATTGCGCATCGCATTTGTAAAGCCGGGCATTGTTTCGCTTATTGCAATTTTTGCAATCATGTCTGTGTCTTACCTCATTATGCAATGGGTATTCAATAGAAGAATTTTTTCATTGGCATTGGAAAAAGTGAAAACCGCCTATGCTGTTGCTGCAGACAGTACCAAATTGTTTGTGCGGGCAAAACAGAAAATGTTTAAGACTACTTCTGATAAGCAATAATTCAACTGTGGTCTTTTGTTGATGCACTTCTGCTACCTATCCATTCATGAAATTTATTGGCTGCAACTCAGTTGCATGCATGGAATCAATGGTAGCTCCTGCAATATGTGGAGTGACAATAACATTTGGATAGGAAGGTGATAATACCTGCAAAGGATTATCAGCACGCTGAGCTTCGTCATACTCATCGGCCAATACATCGGTGGCCACCGCAGAAAGTTTTTCATTTCTTATTAGTTGAGCTACGAAAAGTTCATCCCAGACACTACCTCTTGATGTATTAATTAAAATGGCCCTGTGTTTTACGGCCGATAGTTTTTCTGCAGAGAGAAACAGGTAATTTCCTTCTGCCGGAATATGTATTGTAATGATGTCATTGTTCTCCAGCAATTCATATACTGAATTTGCAATTGTAACCGAGTCATCACTTACTGTTTGATGTTTGTCGAATACCATTACATGCATACCGAATGCTCCTGCATACTTAGCTACCTGCCTGCCAACACGTCCATAACCGATGATGCCAATTTTTTTGCCGGCAAGGTTGTGACCGACAAACAAGTTTCGGTTCCATCCGCTATGCCTTACATGATCAACGGCTGCCACAAAATTCTTCAGGCATGCCATAATAAGAAGCCAGGTGAACTCTGCCGTACTGGGAATAGTTTCAAGAAAAGACGATTCGCCTTTCAATGAAATGATCTGAATATTTCTTTCGCTTGCAAAAGCGGTATCAATATGATCCAGACCGGTGGTGGGAGTTACAATGCATTGGAGTTTTGGCATCTGCATCATGATTTCTTTCGTCCACTTCATTCCAAGCCTCACCACCAACACTTCCGCATCCTGAAGTGTTTCAGTTGGTATGGGCATTTCTCCCTTCCACAAAATCACCTTTGCTACCGACTCATACACGCTCAGTGCTGTAGGATTGTAGCGATCGGGTTCTGTAATTAGAACGATAGGTTGAAGTGCTTCTTCCATTGCTTTACCAGTATTTCTGCAAGTAAAAAGTCTTTTTCAGTATCAATATTTATATGCCATTTTTCATCCATCACCAGGGCAGTTTTCCTGGAAACCATAATGCTTCCTTGCTGAAGCATGGCTTGTTTTCTGGCTGTATAAAAACATCCATTTCTCAGATAAATTTCCTCAAGCATCTGCCGGCTCTTATTTTCTCCTTCAGGCAACAGCGATTCAAGTTCCATGGATGTTTTCATTCTATACATCCTGGATGGATGGCAATCTTCCACTTTCACCACACTTATTACGCCATCAAATTCTGGCATTTGAATAAGCAATTCAACTGATCGATCTGCATCACTACCTGTTCTGAATGGCGACGTGGGCTGCAATAGCATCACTATATCGTACGTTGTTCCTTTTTGTTTCTCCATGAATTCGAGAGCGTCAACAATGGAAGGAAATACCGGCGAATCATCTTCGGCCAATTTTTTGTCACGCATTTTTACAGCAACACCATAATCCAAAGCAATGGTGGCAATATCTGAGTCATCAGTATTCACCACAACATCTGAAACATACCTGCTTTGTTTTGCTGTTTGAATAGCATAGGCAATCAACGGAAGGTTATCAAGCAAGCGCTTGTTTTTGCCAGGAACACCTTTTGAACCTGCCCTTGCAGGAATAATAGCCAATACCATCGGTTGCGAATTGCTCATGATTCAGAAGGTAATGGTTTTGTGAAACCTGAAAGGAATTGTAGATAAAATGTCGGCCATTATTTTACCTGAACTGCCACTTCCGTAAATCTGTACCGGCATAGGCCTTGCACTGTTCACTATTTTGTTTATGGCTTCAATTATTTCGGTCATGTTATATCCAACATCAATAACATTCGGTCCTCGTTCACGCCCTTCTTGTCTTGTGCCGATATTTACAACGGGTACTCCCAAAAATGAACATTCCCTGATGCCAGCGCTGCTGTTGCCAACAAGACATTTACTATTAATGAGGAGTTTCAAAAAGTCAGTTGGTTCCATGTTCTTAAAGAAATGTACATGCTCCAATTGGTGCATTTCGCGGTAGCCTCTGATGCCTGTTGAAGTGCCATCGGCTCCTGCATCCACATTTGGCCAAAACCACAGAACAGGCAGGTTAAATTGTTCTATTGCTTTGAGTGTTTCTTCAATTTGTTTGCGACTGAGTTCGTGTTCGGTGGTCACCGGGTGTTGCATCACAACAATGTATCCTTTTGAATAGTCCGGTTCGGATCCAACTCCGCCATATTTCCTGTATACGTCAAAATCAAGGTCGGGGCTCTGCATCACTTCGGCTGCTATGTCGAGGGAAGGACACCCGGTATTGAAAACATAGTCCGGGTCTTCGCCGAGTTTTATCACTCTCTGTTTTGCGTCGTCCGATGCTACAAAATGGATGTCTGCCATTTTAGTGTTGGCGTGCCTCACTTTTTCGTCAATATTGCCACTTACTTCGCCACCCTGAATGTGCACCAGCGGAATGTTCTGATATGCAGCTGCAATGCTTACTGCAATGGTTTCGAAACGGTCGGCTATGCATACAACGGCGTCCGGTTTGAGGTTGTCGAAAACAGTAGCCAGTTCCATAACAGCAAGGCCTGTTGTTTTGGCCATAGCTGTTGCGTTTTCGCCTTCCAGCACCATGAATACTTTAGCATCTATTTTAAAGCCATCCTGTTCCACATATTGTACAGCTGTGCCATACCTGCTTAGCAATGCAGAGCCTGCTACAACTAATTGCAATTCCAAAGCATCGTGTGCTTTGATGGCATCGAGTGTTGTTTTTATGCGGCTGTAACTTGGCCTCGCCGTAACCACCACACATATCTTTCTTTTCGACATAATCAACTATTCTGCTTCTGCTGTAATTGTTAAACCATATCATTCCAGGAAAGAAAATCCCACTGCATTTTATCTTGCCTGAGTTGCCTATTGAGCACATGGCCGAATTCAGCTGCATCAATTCCCATTCCTGCGGGCTTCTTGCTTTCAAGGTCTTCCATCCTTATAGTTTCTCCTGCTTTCATATCCTTATTTACTGCCAGCGATTTTCCAAACATTTTCCTGAGTTCGGCAAACGATTCATTTTGCTGCTTCAGGTAATTTTCCTGCAGTCCCAGTTCAATAAGCTGCACTCCTTCCGCAAGAAATTTTATTTCATCAATGGTGAGGGAAGCATTGGCATCGGGTCCAAACATGCGTTTGTCAAACACAGCATGAAATTCAAGTATCTCAGCCCCGAGGGCAGCTGCTGCAAGGCACGCAACGGGTGTTCCGCTATGGTCGCTAAAGCCAACAGGGATGGCATAGCGCTGTTTCATAACTGCAATATTTCCAAGGCCCCAGGATGCAGCAGCAGCTGGATAAGCGGTAGTGCATTGCAGCAATGAAATGTCAGTATTGTGTGCTTTGAAAAATGCAATTGCCTGGTCAATTTCATCCCAATTGCTCATGCCACTGGATATAATAACCGGTTTTTGCGTTTTTGCAATACGCTCCATCATCAGCAAATTCGACAATTCACCTGAGCCAATCTTGTAACGGGTTACACCAATTCCTTCGAGCAAAGCAACAGCTGCAATGGAAAAAGGGCTTGACAGAAATTCAATTCCTGCCTGTTCACAATGGTCTTTCAATTCTCTCCATTGACTTTCTGTAAACTCCATTCTTTTCCAGTAATCAAACCTGGATGCATCCTGCTTAGAAAATTTCACCCTGAAGGGTTCATGCGAACTACTTTCAGCAGCAGCAATGTGAGTTTGAAACTTAATGACGTCTACGCCACTGTTTGCAAGCGCATCAATGTAGCTGTGGGCCATGCCAAGGCTTCCTTCATGTGCCTGTCCAATTTCAGCAATCAGTACTGCCATAGAAATTCTGGTTATGAATGGCGGCTATCAGCCACCGTTTTATTCCCTGCCGTTAAAAATACGGATAGTTCGCTGCCTGCAAATCAATTGAGTGCTGGCAGGTTGTGATCATGAATTTGCCAGGTTCAATAAAGCATTGGCCACCTTTGCCGATGCATTCTCGATATTGTCAGTAATTCGTTCTTTCCACTTCAGCCTGTCCGGAGCTATGGTTTCAGGTGCCATTATTGCTGCCTCAATGGCCGGGGCAAACTGGTGCCGATGGTCAATAAAACAAACTGCATTTAGGCCTTTCAGCGTTTTAAAATGTTCCTGTTCGTATCCGTAAATCAAATCAAACCAATCACAATCGGGGTGGTTGTAATTAATATATAAAGCGGGCTTGTTGTAGTGTGCAAAATCGAGCCCCATGGTGGATCCAAAATTGATGACACAGGCACAGTGATACACTATGTTCAACAACACTTCGCCATCTGCTGGTGTTGGGTAATTTGATTCCCAGTCACGGTCGCCAATGCGCTTCCAGAGCGGCTTTGCAACAATAGCAAGCCCTGGAAATTTTTCAGCTACTTGCTCCAGCCGTCCTGTATGGTCGTTGGGGGAGGGGCGAACCAATACGATGGGTTTGTTTGGCATGGCGGAAGTCTGCAATTCTTCGAGCACATCACGCAGGTACAGGTGGTCGCTGGGAAAACTTGGTTCATTGCCTGAGAAACAAATGGCTGTTTTGCCTGCAGGTATTTGGAAGAATTCGCAAAATTTTGAGGAAGGCCACAAGCCCTTTGAAGAATAGTAGTTGTCGAATTGCGGTGTGCCGGTAATTGTAATTTGTGTGCTTTTTATTTTCGGATAGAATTGCTCAAGTTCTGCTTCCATATATTTGCTCCAAACCAGGTAATAGTCAGACTTAAAAGTGATGCGGCTTTTGGGCAAATTATCCCATGAAAAAATAACAGTACATGTTTTTATGTTCATGGAACGGGCAGCAGTCATTACATAACCTGCCTCAATTGATCGCTGATGCGTACACATGATGAGCGATGGCTTAATGCCGTTTAGCATTTTCTTCAAAATGTCGCTGGCATCTGAATGCATCATTCGTTTGAAAAGATGTCCTTCAAGTTTTTCAAACAATGATGGCCAGCGTGCAATAATACCCGCCAGCAAGTCAATAGAACGATAGTAAAATTTCTTTCTTCCCTTCAGCAAAGTGAAAAACAACCAATTTCTTTTAATGGATGGATTTTGGGCAATTCCTGCATTGCGGTGAAGTGTGGCAAACATGCATAGTTTTCGCAGCAGGTCGTTGGTTATATTTTCTTTTATTTCCGGAAGCCTTACAGCAGTAAATGAATCCGGATGCAGTTGGGCTACTTCCTCAATTATCTCATCCGGAAGCTGGTGCAGCAAAATTACCCGGGCATCTTTGAGATATTCCAATAGGTGGGTGTACAAATAGTTTCTTACACCAATCCCATCCGGAACAAGTAGAACTATCGTTGGTCTTGATTGTGTATTATCTGACATAAATAGGTCGCCGATTGCGCAAGAAAAAAAGTGAATGCGCTAAAGGAGCAAAAATAGATTCATGTACACCAAAAAACGTTTTTGAAGTTGTTAGTTTTCCAACAGTATTGCCGTGTTAATCCATTGCCATACATAAAAACTGTTATCAGCCTCTCCACCAGCAAACGCTTTAAATGCATTTTCCATCTCCTGACCGTTGAACCATCCGGGGTTACCTTGGTGGGCAAGCCATGAAATTTTTTCCATCGCCCATTCCTTCAGTTCATGTTTCAGCCATTCGCGTTGCGGTGTTTGCAAAGCACGCTTGGGTGCAAGGGCCAGTTGGCCACCTATCCAATTTTCAGCTATCTGCCTCAGTGCAAATTTTGAAAGATTGTTTTGATGCTTCATACTTGCCGGCAATGAAAAAGCTGTTTCAACCAGCCTGTGGTCGAGAAATGGTTCCCTTAATTCAATGCTGTACATCATGGATGCCCTGTCGTTGAAGCGTAATGCCCTGGGTAGTTTTGTGTAAAACAAATCGCGGTATTGCAGGTTCTGCAAACGATTATTGAAGGGTGCAGGAAAAGAAAGAGGCGATGCCAGCGCAGCAAAGCCGGGTTCTAAAGTTGCAGGCCTGGTGGGCGAAGTTGTTGTTGCCTGCACTACATCATTGCTGTTGTTCCAGTAATAATCGTAACCAGCCCATGCCTCATCCATGCCCTGGCCATCAAGCAACACGGTGATTTTTCTCTTTTGTGCCTCCGAAAAAATGTTGGCATATGCAAGGGTGGGCATACCGCCGAATGGCTCATCCTGCAAATGACTCATTTGCAGGGCAAGCATCGCTACCTTTTTGTAGTCAAGCAGAACTTCATTCAGGTGTATGGGAGTATCACGGGTCAGTTGCTCTACATAGGGCAATTCATCATATGCCGGATTGTTGCAGTAGAATGTAAATGCTTCCAATGCCTTTTCGCTGTCAAATGCTTTTTGTATGGTCGATAACAGGAGTGAAGAATCGAGCCCGCCGCTAACTGCTACACCTACCGGTACATCGCTTCTGAAACGCAGGCGCACAGCCTCTATCAGCAAATCGGGGTAAGCTGCCAGTCTTTGTTCAGGTGCGCATGAAGCTTCAAGTTTTTGGATATTAGCCTCGAATTCGTACCACTTTTCAGTATGTAATTTCCCTTCTCTTTCGTTCCATTCAAGCCACGTTCCGGCCTGCAATGCCTGAATGCCATTCCAGAATGATTCGTATGGCATTCCATAAGTGCCATACATGAAAAAAGAAGACCAAACCTGCTGGTTTGCTTCTTTTGGAATACCTGCCACCCACAGCGTTTTGATTTCGGAGGCGAACAAAAAGTTTTCGTGATGCAAAGCGTAATAAAACGGCTTCACGCCAAATCTGTCTCTTGCAGCAAACAACGTCCGCTCTTCTTTGTCCCAAACAGCAAACGCAAACATGCCAATCAATTCATTGAGAATTGCTTTTCCCCTAAGCGCATATAGTTCGAGTAATATTTCAGTGTCACCGCTGGAACGCAGCGTCCTGTCTTGGAGGTATTGTGCGCACAGTTCTTTGTAATTGTATATTTCTCCATTAAGTACAATTACATACCTGCCACAGTGGCTGTGCATGGGCTGGTTACCAGCAGCAGACAAGTCAATAATGGAAAGCCTGTTGTGACCAAGCCAGCAAAAGGAGTCCTGCCATTCACCCGAATAATCAGGTCCGCGATGTGCTATTGAATGTAATACCTGCTGGGTATTTACATCAAAATGTTGAGGTCCAACTATTCCCGCTATACCACACATGATAAATAGATTCGTTTCAAATTTTCTCAGCAATACATACCAGAGTATCCGTCATGTCTAAATCAGCAAGCAACTTTTCATAGGCCATGTCGAGTTCCTTGCTTCTGAGTTGATTCCAAACCTGGTGACCATCAGGTTTTCCTTTTGATAGCCAGTGCAGGTGATTAGCCAGCGGATAGCGTTGTACGCCATATGTGTGCAACGGTTTCCATCCGCAATGGCGCAGTAAAGTTTCGATGCTTTTCCTGGTGTGAAGGATGATATGTTCACTCCAAAAGGTAAATGATTTGAAATCTTCATTTTCCAGGAAAGCAAGCAGGAAATCTGAAGCATGGGGCACTTCAATGATCAGCAGTCCTGCTGACTTTGTTTTACTATGTATGAGTTTCAGTTCGGCAACCGGTTCAGTAAAGTGTTCCATTACATGAAACAAGGTGACTACCTCTGCTTTTTCGTCAGGCAATTCATCTGTTCTTGGAAATACATGGTAACCAAGACTCTGCAACATCTTTCGTGCATCGTTTTGCGGTTCTACAGCATTGGTGGAAGTTGCATATTGCGAAAGGCTATCGAGTATTGCTCCAATGCCTGTTCCGATATCAACCCAGTCTTTTCCTTGAATGTATTGCAGAAAATCCCGTGAACGTCTTGATGTATCAGCTTCAAGTTTTTTTATGGCCTCATCTCTTGAATTGGAATTCCAGTAATGGAGTTGCTCCATTTGCGTGTAATGTTCAATGTTGATGTGCCGCGTGTCGTGAAGGAAAATAACACCTGAGTTATCGCATTTGAAAACTGGAAGGTCTGCTGCATCACGAACCCGGTGATGGTAAAGGTGAATGGATTCTTCGGTGCTGAGTCCAATTTCAATGAGAATCTTTTTTGTATTCATGTGTGTACTAATAAAGTGTTGAATAGACTCAGAACTTTTGAGTGCTTATACCTCATTAATACCAGGCAATTGGTTGATTGGAGATTTGATTTCGTGGAATGCCTTTCACTTTTCATCCCTTGAACAAACAACCAGCAAATCCTGCGCACCGCCATACTCAGTAAATCCACCCTGAATATTATAAATGAATCCGGCTGCTTCTAAATTGTTCAGAAATTTTGCCAACGAATTTTCTGACGAAACATTCAGGTGAAATTCCACTACCAAATTCCTGATTTTGGATAGCTGATTTGTTTTCAAGAGGTCTTCAAATATCAGGTATTCGGCACCTTCCACATCAATCTTCATAATATCTACATGCGGCAGTTGCGAAACGAAAGTTGAAACCGGCCTGGCCTCCACTTTTATTTCTTCTCCCTGCGCTCTGTCGCTGAACAATGATGATCGCAATGAGGTTGATTCTTTTCCAACATAGAAACTAATTACCCCTTCCTTGTTTGTAAGGGCATACGGAAACGCTTCGATCCTGTCTCCGAAATTACATGTCGAAATATTTTTTTTCAGGAGATCAAAGGAGGAAGGGTTTGGTTCGAAAGCTAATATCCTGGCACCCGGGTATTGAGTGGCATAAAAGACGGAGGCAAAGCCAATATTGGCCCCAAGGTCAAGGATAATAGGTGAAGCAGAAACCTTGAATGGTATTTTGTATTCATTTCTTAGAAACACTTCCTTATATAGTACCAGTGAAGCATTTTTGTCCATTGTCGTCAAGGTGAGATTGGAAATTTTGACATTTACCAATCCTTTTTTTCTCAGGTGAAGCCTGGTAAGGTTTCGAACATGAGCAACCTTGTTTTTCATTGAACTGCCAAACCTTATTCCATGAAAACAATCCCGCAATAGTTTTTTCATAAATGGACTATAATTTATTAACTACATTCTCAAGATTGTGAAACAATAATGGTACCGATTTTCCTGAATTGCGAATAAAGGGAAAAACCACTACAAATAATCGAAATCGGATTGATGCCAGCATATCTGTCTAAAGCAAAATGAATAATAAACCAGCAAATAGTAGCGATGAAAGAGGCAGTTTCATGCGAAAGGCTATTTTTGAATGGTCAATAATGTCCAAATCTCTTTTTCCAACTGAATGACCGTATATTTTTTTGTATTGCCCCATCAGTCATGGGAAATGGGGAAAGCTGCTTACCAGCAAGACATCGTAGTAATAGCCGAGGGGCTGAGTGCAATGGGCCACGAATGCATTGGCAACACAGATTATTGGCCAACTGGTTTTCAGACCGGTGAATTTGTAATCAAGGGAGCTCCTGCGGAAAGAGCATTTGACAGCAGTTTGGTAATCGTTTCGTGGATGTTTTACATCAATAATGGCAATTACCTGCCTGATATATTGCATGCATTAAAGAACAAAGTCCCACTTGTATTTACCGATATGGCTGATGGTTATTGTACTCCATCATTCAAAAAGGAATTCAGGATTTTTGACAAAGTGCTTAAGTGCCATTACAATCAATCATTTCATCACCCCGCCAATATGGTTCCCTGGTGCTTTGGTATATCAAATCGTTATTTAAACACAATTCGTGCCATACCTTTTTCAGAAAAGAAAAAGGAGGTGCTATGGAATTTTCGCATTAGCCACGGGTTGCGTGAAAAGGCATACAAAGAAGTGCTACCGGTTATTGAAGATTTTGTTGAAGTCAATAGGGCGGTGGATGATTTCAACACTTTCACCGATGAATCAACTGAAGAATTTTTTTGGTGGAAGAATTCTGGTCAACGACATAACCTTGGATATTTCGAAAGGCTTGCTAACTCAAAAATTGTAGCATGTTTTGGAGGAGGATTAATAAGCAGGTGGTCTTCCAATTCATTCAGAGATAAGGCAATCAGAAAAGTGATGAACCTTTTTGGCGATTCACAAAATCGCTTTGTTTACCAATGGGACAGTTACCGTCTTTGGGAAAGCTTTACAGCCGGAGCTGTTGTGCTGCACTACAACCTGGAAGAATGGGGCGCTACGTTTCCAACCGAAATTAGGAGCGGTGTTCACTACCTGGGAATTGGCACTGGCGATAGCGCAGGATACCTGAAGGATCTGATAAATGATGAAACCCGTTTGAAGTCATTAGCCGAACAGGGCAGGCAACATGCGCTTGACAACTACACTCCGGTTCCTTCTGCAAAACGTTTATTGAGGCTAATGAATTTGCCTGAATGTTGAATATCAATTTCACTTAATAGATTGCTCAGGCCATTTCTTGTAACGCCATAATCTGAGATGCCAAAGATTGTGAAGCCGACATGTAAAGATTGTCGGTAATTATTTCAAGATATTTCGCCCTTCCTTTTGCATAGTCATCAGGATGATGTAGCAGGTTGAATATTGTAACCGGGAGTTTGTTTTCATGTTCA
>JBBIOQ010000021.1:0-43608 GCA_037443285.1 Sphingobacteriales bacterium
TGCAATACGCCATGCGGATCCCCAACTAGTGTGGTTGGTACCTCGCAAGGCAAGCGCATTTGACGCCGCCTGCGCCCATTGAGAATTGTTTGCAGGGTCAATCATACGGCCAGGGTAAAGGCCATACAAATGGGAGATATGACGGTGCTGAACATCATCGGCCTGCCAATCTTCAATCCATTCCTGCAGTGTCCCGTTCTTTCCAATTTTCATGGGTGGCGATAATCGTTTCAACTTATCCTTCAGTGTGTTTACCAGGTTATCATCCATCTTAAGAATGCCGGCAGCTTCAATTGTATTGGTGAAGAGATCGTAAACAATTTGCTGGTCGATAGCTGTACCGGCACTCAACCTGTAGGCCTTGCCATCCGTATATCGAAAATCAATCTCAGGAGAAACACCCGGTACTACCACCAATGATTGGTCAACATAAGGCACTAATAAATCAAGGTAAAACATACAGGCTTCTTTCATCATTGGGTATGCCTTCTCTCTTAAATACTTTTCATCGCCTGAAAACAGGAAGTGATCGTATAGATTTTGGCAAAGCCACCCACCGGCACCGGTCCATGGCCATCGGGGTTCAGCATAACCCCATGGATTAGTATAAATGTTTATGAAGAAACCGTTGGCATTAAAATAATTCTTGGCGGTAATTCTACCTGGTTTGCGAAGCAGGTCAACGTATTCAGCAAAAGGGCTGAAACATTCAGGCAGGTTTGCCGGACCGTTCAACCAATAATTCATTTCGAGGTTGATATCGGTATGATAATCGCAGTCCCATGCAGGTGTCTTTGAATCATTCCAGATACCCTGCAGGTTTGCTGGCAATGTTCCCTTTCGGGAGGAGGAAATCATCAGGTAACGTCCGTATTGAAACAAGAGTGTTTCCAATGTAGGATCACCGCCATTCGTTGCCTTCTCAAGGTTTGCTTTGGTGTAGGCTTTCAAGGCCATGTCTGTGGGCAATGAAGGAAATGCCTGTGCGCTTTGTACGCTTAGTTGAACACGATCAAATAAGTTTCGATAGTCTCTCAAATGTGCACCTAGCAATTGATCGTAAGTTTTTTTTGCAGCTTTCGTCACCTGCTCCTGTGCTAATTGAGAAGGGTCAACACTGCTCAGATTCACAGGCCAATCCATTTTGTAGCTTGTTCGGGCCGATAAAAACATAAGCACACTGTTGGCATTCTGCACTTCAATTTCATTAGCCGTTACATTGGTTTTGCCTCCTTGCGGCACCAGCTTCAGGTGCGAACTGTATCTCATGCCGCTTTCGGGCATCTGACCATCCAATACAATATTCCTATCGTTCACCACACGCACTTTTCCTTGTTCATGAGGCGTGGTCAACGTGGCTCTCATGGAAATTTTGCCGGGCTTATCAGCACTGATTCGCATGACAATAACCTGGTCGGGAAAACTGGCGAAATATTCTCTGCGATAAGTAACGCCAGCAATGCGATAGGTAACAGTCATGAGTGCATTTGCTATGTCCAATTCACGATAATAGTCGGTTGCAGTATCCGCATGTTCGAATTCAATAAACACATCGCCAAATGGCTGGTACGCACCGAAATGCTCCCTGGGAAAACCACCGGCTTCTTGCATAAGAGCATTTGCCTCTGGCACTTTGCCCGCGGCGAGCAATTTTTTTATTGTATCCATTTTCTGACGGTAGCCGTCATTGGAAACATGCAGTTGTTTACCACTCCACAAACTTTTTTCATTGAACTGCAGGTGTTCCTTTTCTACTCCTCCAAATATCATAGCACCCATGCTGCCATTGCCAATGGGCAAGGCCTGTTGCATCCACTGTGTGGCCGGGTGTGTGTACCATAAACGTAAGGCAGAATTGCCGGTATCGGCCGCATTTGTTTCAGCTTTAGGAGTACGTGTGGTGGATGAAGTTTGCGTGTAAGCATCCCTCTTTGCTGCATGATGTGTTTGTGCAATGGATACAATCGGTCCATTGCATGCAACGAAAAAAAACAATATGCTACACCATACTTTCAAAGTATTCATGTTTGTTGTTTACAAATCAGGCACTATAAAAAATGAAGCGTCCTTATTGAGTTGATAGTAAAAAGCCACACAAAAATTATAGAGCGGATAAGGCTTGTCATAAATGACCTTTCCGTTCTCATCTTTTGGCTCATACGCCGGTCGCAAAGTTTGAGCACCGGCTGCCCGGTCAAAAACATAATCACCATGGGTATCCTTCTTATCCAGATCTATGTAAGTGGTTGTGCCCTTTGCTGGATCGCTATCCCGCAAATTTCCACGTCCGCCGTTACTTGCACCGGCATAAAGTACCTCCAAATCGCCTTTCAAAGGATTATGGCAAACCAGGAAAATACTATTGCCTTTCAGGTAAACACTATCAATTTCATTTTTACGGCCATCTACAAAAACCTCAAAGCCAAATTTGTCTGCTTTCTTTACCAGATTGGTATCTAACACCAGGGGTTTATGCGGCACCAGAAAATCAATCTGCAAATTGTAATCATTGTTCGTTCTAGTAATTTTCTGTGGCTGAAGTGGCTTGAAAGGTTTTCCCAAAACCCTGGTTTGATAATAAACCTTACCTAATAATTCGCCGTACCAGCGATAGCCGTTTGGATCAAGATGGCCATTGCGGTCGGGAACCCAATAAACGGGGCCTGCACATACAACGTCTTTGTTTTGGTTGGAGACTTCGAGCTGTGCCATTCCAATTGCCAGCGTGTTGCCTTTGGTGTATTGTTTACCCACCTGGTAAGTAATAAACAAAGGATTGTCAGTTTGTTTATACTTCAATTTAATATCCTCCTGCATATTGTTTTTAAGTTGCAGGAATAAAGCCTTGTATAAATCCTTATTTCCGGTGGCTCCTCGTCCTCTCACCAACCCATTCGATCCCGTGTCTGACGCAAACAGGTAATTGTATTCACCCTGCATAAAGAAAATGGCAGGGCAATGTACATTGCCGGAGATGGCCGATGCATAACTGATACAATTCAGAAAATCGGAATAATGCACCGGATCATAATGTTCTTTCGATAATTGTTCAATTGTTTTTCCTCCGAATCCGCAGGAAGATGCAATGAATTTGTACCGCCCCTTTGTTTTTAACTGAATGTAGTTCGTTGCACCAACAATAGGACATTCACACGACAACTGTCCGGCTTTGCTTTTGGGCTGATCCTTGAATTTATCGACAGCTACATTAGCTACTAACGGGTTGAGTACAGTTGTTGACGGATTATTATAATTGGACCAAACCTGGCTACCAATCATGAAATTATTCGCAACCGGTTTTGTAGATAATGGCGGCCAGGATTGCTGCCCGGTGGACAAGCTCTGTCCATAGATAATCAGGTGTTCAAACCGGGGCTGTTGCGCCTTCGACAACAAACCGGAAACGATTAAAACACAAAATACTACCTGCTGTTTCATAGCTGAAAAGCTGTAATGATTCTTTTGCTTAACATGGTACTCATTTGAAATATTGCATTATTCCCTCAGCAATAAGGTAACATCCTTTTTCATTGGGATGATTGAACTGTGCCATGTATAAATTCAATCGATCGCCTGCAAGCACTTTCTGCCGAAATAATTCATAACTATCCACTAATCCTACGCCATATTGTTTTGACAGCTCTCTTATTTGAAGCGCATGTTTCGCAAGATCAGTTGTTGTGTCAAGGATGTTTACCTTTTCATCAGGAGAAGGTGTGAGCAATATCACTTTGACCTTTTTTTTCAGTGCTTTTCTAATCATT
This sequence comes from Sphingobacteriales bacterium, assembly GCA_037443285.1. Lineage (GTDB taxonomy): Bacteria > Bacteroidota > Bacteroidia > Chitinophagales > Chitinophagaceae > Phnomibacter. The sequence continues at coordinate 3,765 of JBBIOQ010000021.1, forward strand.
TGCTCCCAGGCCTTTTTTGATTGCTCCAAACCAATTTTGCGGTCATTTAATCCGTAGTCAATAAACACCACATCCGGTTTATGATTCAACACATCCGATTTGAATCGTTTCGCACCGCTTGCTGACTGCTCTCCGCCAATAGAAGTGTTAATGACATTCACTACCGCATAAGGATAAATCTCTTTTAGCTCCCTCAACAATTGAAACGGATACGAATCCAGTGTATTGACAACCGGTGTTTTGAAATACCCAGCCGGAACAGAATGGCCATGGAATACCAGGTTAATAGTTTTGTTGGCAGGCCATTGCTTACTCAATTCCTGCTTCACATTATCAAGGTAAGTAGCAGAATCAATCATCAGGTTCTGACTGTGACTGATTGAAGTCAACAAAACTGTTAGTATAACGAAGTAAAACCTTTTCATCACCCAATTTTCAAGTACACAAACACGCTTACCAATGCAACTCATTTTTGAATTCCAATCTCTTCAAACGGAATAGCTTTAAACTCTGGCAACGTTTTAAATACATCGGCATTTGTCTTAAGCTTAAAGTTCATGTTCTTATAATCCTCGAACATGGTTTCATCGCAAGACATGTAAGCCTTACCGATATAAGCCCATTTTGAACTTCCGTTATGCAACATTTTTACATTGACAAATACATTATTGTCAATGTAGTTTCGCTTGGGTAAACCAACTGCATCAGAAAAATAGTTTACTAAAGAGGGATAGGCTGTTGAATAAGGTGGCTGTTTATAGTTCACCGCTTCCAAACGTTTTTGAAATAAGCCATTCTTCTCAATCAGGTTTCCGGACCATCCCTGCAAACGGTTGTCGAGGTGAAAGGCCATTGGCAAATCGATAAAAATATTGTTGCGGTACACGTTGTCGTTACCACCACCAATCATTACAGTTCGCATGCCAGCTTTGTAGAATACATTACCCGTTACTTCCATTCCACAGGCTCCATCATCGTGGTAAACCGCCATAATCGTGCCATGGTCGTTGCCAATGTGATGAAAGAAATTATTGACGACTTTGTTGCCAAATGCACTGGGGTCTCTTCCGTAGTAAATGGCTCCCATGTCATCGCCGTCAGTAACGGCATGATGGATGATGTTTTTGGCAATGAGGTGATCGTTGCCATACAGCAGAATGGCGCTTCCGGGACAATTGTAAATTTCATTGTTGCGAATGATGTTGCCAACGCCATCAATATTCACCCCCGATTTGTAAGACCTGTCTAATCGATTAAAATCGTGAATGCGACAGTTGACCACCTGGTTGTTGCCTTTTTGAAGTGTCAGCCTGTTTCCTCCACCCAATATGACACCACCTGATCCAGTGTTGTAGATCTGGCAACCTGTGATGAGGAGATTGTTGCCAGCTTCACGATCCATAACCGTGTTGTCATACAGGTGACTGTAAAGACTTCCGATGATGCCTGATGCCGGTTCGCCGGTTCCGGCGTGCTTCAGCTGCTGAAAAGGCCGGATGCCTTTGCCCACTAAAATACCCACGAGGCCAAGATTGCGGAAGACACAATTATCCAGGGTATTGTTTGAGCCCTTTTCTATGTAGAGACCTATGCCTCGGCCACTTTCAAAAATAATATTGCGAAACTGTACATGCGAGGTATTTGAAAGTGTTACAAGGGGTGTTTCCAACACTGAAAGTTCGATGCTAGCAACGCCATCAGCCGGGGGATAGAAATAGAGCATGCCATGTTCCCTGTCAATGAAATATTCGCCGGGAACATCAATTTCCTCCAGGAGGTTGAAAGCATACCAGGCATGGAATATTTTACCACTTTCAAATCCATACATGTGCGGCTGTGCCGTGGTGATTGTTTTATTCACCAGGTCGAGGTTGGCAATACGTACGGCGTCATCGGCATAGCCATATCGGAAGAAGCCTGAAATCCAGATGTCTTTGGCTGAAGCCCAGCGTTGCGGACGGTCTTCATTAAACATGAACTTGCCACCCCGGTTGGAAGTATCTCCGTCGCGGGGAACGGATCCCTTGTCAAGTACTTTACCGGTCTTAACAAGGCTGTCATTTGGCCAGCGGCTCAGTTTCATGGCGGCCTGGTTTACAAAGAGCTCCATAGCTGGCGGCTCGTAGGGCCTGCCAAATCCTTTGGGTTTAATTTGCCCGTAGTCACGAATGCCTAATGACTTCAAATTGACCTGCAGAATTTTGTCCTTTGCCTCAGGAGCAAGCCTTGCCAAAATTTTTGCATCGCTAATCCTTGTTGCTTTTGAAACTGGAACAGAGATACCACCATTGATGCGCACCTCCTCATTCAGGTATGCACTGTATACAACTGGGGCAGTTTCGTTTCCCGAATCGAGGCTGTCTAATGCAAAACTCTTCTTAAGCGAATAAACACCCTTGCGTAAATAAATGATGATCGAATCATTGTGACTACTTTTTAATCTAAGCCTCACTTCATTCCTTGCTTTTTCCAAAGTAGCAAAAGGTTTTTCGATTGTTCCTGTTGCCATATCATTTCCTGAAGGAGAAACAAAGAATTGCTTTACATTTTGAGCCTTAGCTGCAATGGAGAGCAATAGAAAAGCGAGAACGATAATCCTGAATTTGTTTTGTTTCATTTTTTTGCTGCCTGTTTCTACAATTAGTTTTCTTCAATTGTTACATGTGCCCCTTGGGGCAGTTCTGGAGCTTCACCATACATGGAAATTTTTTCTCCGATAGCGGGGATCGCTATTTTAGGATTGCTTAACCAGCCTCCGTCTTTAATTACTCTCTTTTTTATATACCCGATCAGGCTATCCATTTTACTTCTTCCTGTTTCATTGATCCACCATGTGCCTATTTTATCCAGACTTTTTCGTGCTTCAAACTCAGGTTTGTAATTAATGCGGTAATTACTGTTGATGACATTCCCTCTTTCTGTTTTCCTTGCTCCCACACCATTCAGTATTATCCCTTCTACCCAAAAAAGATTGTGCTCCACGGTTGTATATTCTGCCAGATCATCAAGGGCAAGCACGGATGAGCTGGGCATTCCACGGGATTTGAAGATCACATTGGACCGCCACACATTGCCCTTCCCGGAGCACCATTCATACAAAGCACCTCCTTCATTCAACAGCGTTTCTGGTTCAGATATGATATTGTACTCAATGATGTTATTGTTGGTATGTATGTATGGTTTCATGCTTTCCCGGTCAAATTTGAAAATCCCCTTTCTTAAGCCGTCCTTTATTTGGGGGTCAAATTCATTAAACCTGATTTGTGCCATACTCCATTTTTGCACCTGCCCTTCAAATGTGCCGGGCAAATAAACAGTTGAGTCACTCATTCTTCCCGGATCGATGCCTACTATAGAAACAGCACTGTATGCAGACCGTTGTAATAAGTTATAAGTAATGATATTGTTTCCGCTTTGATATACCTGGATGCATGGAGAGTGCCAATAATTTCCCAAGCCATGATCGTGAATATAATTGCGGGTGATAACATTTTCCTTGTTTACATCCAGCGTACCCGGACCATACCCTTCTAAGAATACACCGCCACTTCCCGTAAAGCCAATTTCATTTCCTTCAATTTTGTTTTGCTGGCAATAATGATTTAATGTTATTCCGTAGGCACCGCTATGCAAAATTTTATTGCCGGTGATAGAACATTTTTTTACTCCTGTTAAATAAATAGCAGCATCGATATTTTCCCATTGACGCATCAATGTTGTATATGACCATTTATCTTCAGGGAGCCTGTCGGTATATTTTAGTTCAAGGTTTTTTATTTCAACATCATGTACAAACGCATTAGTTTTTTCATCTCCTTCCAATCGAATCAATTCATACAAACGGGGTGCAATCACTGTGGCTGTATTTAAGTTTTCGTTGTCGTTCGGGTAATAATAAAGCTTCCCGGTTTTCGAATTAACTGCCCATTCGCCGGGCTTGTCTATAAAACACAATGCATTTTCAAAACGATATCCGCGTTCATGTTCATCTCTTGAACCCCTGATGTTTACCTGGCGGCTATTCCAGCGAAGTGTTCCTGCTGCTGTATCAACATTTCTAATTACACCATTACCCATAATACCATACTGCGCCATGATACAAACCATTTCCGCATCGCCGTTTGAAGGCAGGTATTTTAATTGCTCTTTATTGCTGAATGAAATTAGTTGCCCATTAGCATCTGGTACACCTTGATGATGATCTTTATCCCATTGCCTCCAATAGCGGTGATCGGATTGAGAACGGATTGTCATTTTACCATTTACAAAAAGATAATGAAACAACCAGCCCTTTGGTATATCTGCTACCCATAGCTTTCCTTTTGCTGTTGCAGTTATTTCCGGGCCTTGTTCATTTAATTTTTTCCAACCCGTAATTTTTTCTCCGCCGATCAAAGATGCCTTTTCACCGGGATAAGAAGAGTAAACAACTGCAGCACCCGGGCTTCCTGAATCTTCGGCGTATAAGACAAAAGTCGAATCTAAAAAATACTCTCCCTCCCTAAGGTAAACGATAACTGCAGCATTATCATTATTTGTAGCCTTCCGTTTTCTTATGGCTTGTTTCGCTTTTTCTAGAGTAGCAAATGGTTTTTCAATTGTACCGGGATTACTATCTTTTCCCTTTGGAGAAACAAAGAATTGAACGGGCTTTGCAAACCCTACAATGGCACACATTGCAAGGCTAAACAAAAGACTAATGCTGGTTTTCATAGAAACAAAAAGTTTACAGAAACAGGCAGGTGAAGTTCGAATGCATAACAATGGCATGAAAAGTGTGAAAGCCCCCCGTTGCCGGAAGGCCCTCACAGTTGTCAACCAAAAACTAACAGACTCATCATTATCAAATGGCTTAGTAGCCAGGGTTTTGCTCTAACACAGCGCCGGTATTTGCCTCAATTTCCCTGCGTGGAATTGGCAGTTTGCTTACCTTGGCAGGAGCGGTCAAGCCATTATCAGCTAAATAACCATTGTATTTATTCAGGTATTCTACCAGCTTGCCCATTCTCATCAAGGTGCTGACCCTGAATTCTTCTCCAAACAATTCACGGGCTCTTTCGTCAAGAATCAAATCGATGGTTACATCGCCGGCCGTAACGGGTGTTGCATTGGCCCTTGCACGAACTACGTTGATATCTGCAGCTGCAGAAGCCAAATCACCTTTCAGCAAATAGGCCTCAGCCCTCAGCAGGTAGGTTTCTGCCAAACGCATGATGTACCAGTCCTTCCAATTCCTTCCGTTATCATTCTTTCTTTTGCTTGAAGCATCTGTGGCCAAACCCAAAGGCACTGGCCTTACAAACTTTTTCCAATGGGGCGCAATTCTTGAAGTCCAAAAATTGATTGTACTTGCGTCACAGTTTGTTTTGGTGATTACCTGGCCAAAGAATTTGCTCGACGGATTAGTATAATAATGATCACGCTGGATATTGTACTGCGAGTTACGCATATCTCTGGCAAAATCATCTTTATAATTCCAAATGCTGCTATCGGTATACTTCGAGGCAATTAACCAACCAATGGGGCGTCCGGCAAGGGTGTCCATCAACCAGTTGGCGACATTGTTTTTGTCTTTGGCCTGCCAGGGAATGGGGCCCCAATACCTGTCCATAGTAAAGTTGCCGCCACTGGTATTAATATCAGTGTTATTTCCACCTTTGATGGTCGCGTCCTGAGATATATTCCAGATGGCTTCCTTGTTACCTTCTTTCCAGTTCATATTGCCTTCCTGGAACAGATCCCAATACACATCACCCCAGGCTGAAACGGGTCCGGTATAATCATACCCGGAAAAGGTGAAATTCTTTAATACCCCAAAGCGGGCAGTCATCAGGCTACATTTGCCCCCGCCAATCACAGCAGTTGCGGCTGCAATAGCGCCATCATAATCCTTTAAGCAAATATCAATTTCTGACAAGAGATGATACGCAGCTTCACGTGGTGCCCTGCCACCTTTCAACTGATCAATAGTGGGCATGTATTGAATTGCAAAATCCAAATCAGCCTTGCACTGCTTGTACACTTCTTCCTGCGTTGCTCTTACATAATCGAATTTGGGCGCCTTGGTTTCATTCAATACCAATGGTACACCTCCCCACATGTTGGCGAGGAATTTGTAAAAGAATGCCCGCAGGAATTTTGCTTCTGCTACGATGGCATTCTTTTCTGCAGCCGATGCCCATTTGGCCTCCGGAGCATCGGCCCGGTCGATAATAGCATTGGTTCGCTGCACCATGCCGTACAATCGGGTCCACCATTTGCTGGCAAATCCATTGTCTGCATTCATGTTAGCCCATTGGAAATAGGTGAGTTTGGTAACCGAGGTATTGTTTTGCCAGTTGGCCAAATCAACATCGTAGCCTATCAAATCGTAGTCATCCACGTTGCCGGTGGCACCATAAAAGTTTGTTCGAACCGACAAATAAACACCAGCCAGTGCTGATTCGAATTGCGTCTTGTTGGTGAATGAATTTTCAGGAGTATAGAAATCCAGCGGCACCTCTGTCAGGTCTTTTTTACAGGAGCTTACAACCATGGTGGTAAGCAAGGCTGATAAGAAAATTATTTTTTTCATGAGTTGGGTTCTTAGAAGTTAATATTCAGGTTCATCATCAAATTGCGCAACGAAGGAATTGATGCAGCCGTAAGACCGTTGCCGGTAGCGGCATCCAGGCCTATCCAGTAAGGTGCATAGGTTCCAAGGTTGTCAGCACTAATGGCTATGTTCAGTCCCTGTATGCCGTATTTCTTTACGAACTTGGTTGCCTCATAACTCAAGGCTACTTTTTGCAGCCTGATAAAGCTTCTGTCATAATATTTCGGCGCTTTCACCACAGCTTTGGATAAATAACTAGGTCGAGGAAATTCAGCATTCGGATTGGTGGGTGTCCAGTAATCATAAATGGGGTGGTTGATATCACCTCTGTTGGCATAGCCATCATTCCAGGGGGTATTGCCTCCATTGATGAACCAGCCTCCGCCGCCCCAGATGGAGTTCACAAACACCATCAGTGACCAGTTGCCATACGTGAAGGTGTTGGTAAGGCTCCAGCGGAAATTGGCATTTGAATTTCCCAGGAAAACCCGGTCCGAATCTGAACTGATTTTATTGTCGTTGTTTACGTCCAGCAATTTGTAGGTACCAGGTTGGTACCCCGACATGATCGTTCCGGCATCCTTGTCAGACTGCTGCCACATGCCAGTCACCTGATAATTATATACGGTACCCAGCGACCTGCCAATGAACAAATTGGAAGAAACAATATCATCTTCCTTGCCATCACCGTTCTTATCACCCAACAAGCGTACCACCTCATTCCTGTTCAATGAGAAAGCAGCTTCACTTCTCCAGGTGAACTTCTTGTTGGTGATGTTGATAGAGCGAAGGTTGATTTCAAATCCGCGGTTATGAATTTCGCCGGCATTGGCAGTAATGGTAGTGAAACCAGAGGCTGCAGGCAACTGCAAGGTGAAGGCAAGGTTGTTTGTCCTTGTCATGTAGCCATCAATCGAACCCGACAACCTGTTTTTTAGAATACCAAAGTCAATACCGAAGTTCAGACCGGTAGTTGATTCCCAAACCAGGTTGTCATTGCCAAGGCTAGAGATATTCTGGGTATAAGTATAATTGGCATCGCCCTGGTAATAGTAATAGCTATTCGCAATTCTTGCCAGTGTGCTGTACGGAGAAATAGACTGATTACCGTTTGTACCGTAAGAAGCACGTAATGCCAGAGAATTGAAGACCTTGGAATTCTGCATGAACTTCTCTTTCGAAATATTCCAGTTGGCTCCTAAAGAAGAAAAATCGCCCCATTTGTGGTTGGCTGAAAAGGCTGTATAACCATCGTGACGAATGGTGCCAGTAACAGAATATTTTCCATCGAAAGTATACGTCAGGCGTGCCATTTGGCCAATACTCTCAGTTTCAGACCCCGAAGTGGATACGGTTTGAATGGCGCCTGCCTGTAAACGGTATGTACCCAATTGGTCGTTATCAAAGCCGGTGGCAGATGACACCTGGCCATATGCATCTGATTTTTGATCAGAATGCAGCAAGGTCAGGTCAACATTATGTTTTTCAGCAAAAGTGCGGTTGTACTTGATGAGGTGATCAAATAAAGACACATTACTTCTTGAATAGCTTCGTGTACCTGACCCCCTGGTGCTTTGTCCCTGCTGCGTATTGAATCCATAGAAGGATCCGGTTTCATTATTGTTCAGTGTTTTGGAATAAGTAGCGGTATAGGTCAGGCCTTTTATCCAAGGGAATTTTATGGTTCCATAAAATATCCCATTCAGGTTACTCGTCCTGTTATACGCTTCATCGGCCAATGTAGAAAATGGGTTAACAAAAGAGGTTGTTGTTTGAGGAAACAAATTGTAACTACCATCCGGTTTGTACACATCGGCATAAGGGCTGAAGTAATATGGGCTGGTAAGATTTCCTGAGCCATAAATGCGGGAATCGGGATAACTCCTGGTGCTATAGTATGATTTCACACCCAAGGTTAACCAGTTCGTTACTTTCGACTCAAGATTCAATCTGATTGAGTAGTGCTTAAAGCGGTCGTACAAAACAACACCTTTTTGATCGGTATAGTTACCAGAAAGGTAATAGCTCATTTTATCGGTTCGTTGCGAAACACTCAGGTCGGTGTTGATGTTGTAACCAGTTTGAGTAAATAAGCTGTATGGATTTTCTAAAGTAGGCCTATGATCAGGCGTTGCATCGTAGTTCACCTTTTCGTTTGTCTGCAGGTAGTTTGGTGTCTGGTCCATGGGTACCACAGTGCCGTTGTCGTTGAGTATATCGTTCAGGTGCTGCAGGTATCCTTGTGCACCATATACTTCCAAAGGCTTCAATTGAGTAATGCTGCCATAGCTGGTTCTTAATTCAAACTTCGGTTTACCATTTACACTTGTGCCCTTTTTGGATTCAATCAGGATGACACCGTTGGCAGATCGTGATCCAAATACAGCAGCGGCACTCGCATCCTTCAGAATGGTTACACTTTCCACATCACTCGGAGAAATGTCAGCCATATTGCCGGCAAAAATCACACCGTCCAATACAATCAACGGAGAGCTGGAGGCAGCGATGGTATTTTGTCCCCTGATGGTAAATCCAGGAACACCACCAGCGGTATTGGCTTCGCCTACATTCAATCCGGCAACCGTACCCTTTAATGTTTCCATGATGTTGTTCACAGTAACATTTTCATAGGTCTTCAAATCAGCCTTAACCACTGATCCGGTTACTGCCTGCTTCTTTTGGGTACCATAACCTACCACTACCACTTCCTGTTCGGCTGCTTCAACAGTCTTCAGTGCAATGCTCAGCGTGGTTTTGCTACCAATGCTAACTTCCTGTGTTTCCATCCCTACGTATGAAACCACAAGAATATTCCCGTTCTTTTGGGGAACTGCCAATTCAAATTCACCCATTGCGTTGGTGGTAGTTCCTTTTGAAGAACCTTTCACCGCCACTGATGCACCTTGTAGTGGTTTACCTGCTGCATCTGTCACTGTTCCTTTTACAGCAACAGTGGTGGTGGCCTGCGTAGCAGTAGTTTGCGCTACAGCGGGCACGGAAAAATACATAGTGCCGAAAAGCAGCACCATTGCGGTCATCAGTTGACCCCAGTACGGCACATTTGTTATGCGCCATCCGTTGTCAAGACTGTTTTTTTTTCTCATCATAGCATTTGTTGTTTTTATTGAATGGTTGATATTGATATTTTTTAAAATATTAAACATAAAGAACCGTTAAATACTAGTACTCCCTAATGCTGGATACCCTACCATTCTGGAAAAATATTTTGACCATCATGCTGGCTTTTTTTGAGAGGGTCGATTTGACCTAAGGGTTATGACATTGAATTCGTTGTTGTCATTGGAGCGACCAAATCAGGTGTGGTGTCGTTAACACTTTTTAGTAATTCATTGAGCTTGAGGGCGAGTCGTGCTCCCAGGTGATAGGCGTCGGATTGCAACAATGTTTCCAGTTGATTCGCAGCCTTGTCAAAATTTCCCATCCCGAGTTCGCCAAGCGCCATCATGTAAGTGCAATGCAAATGGTTGCTTTTATTCAAATCCTTTTCGAAAACAAGGATATCAGGCAGGGATACTGCGAAATAGTCGATGTGCACATCATCCTTCATGTGTGTGCTGCCGTACTCCATCAAGCTGTTGAAAATATTTTCAGCCTTTTGTGTTTCGCCGAGTTTTAGCCATGCCAGGCCCTGGTATAAGATCTTGTCGGGTTGAGGATCGTTGTAAAACAAAGCTGGCTTTGGGTCTGCATTGCCCTTAGTGGCTTTTGCATACCACGCTTTGGCTTCAGCACTATTACCCATTTGCTCACATAGAATCCCGTTCAGGTAATTGATATCGTTTTCAACGGTGCCGTATAATTTTCCCTCTCCTAAATTTTCAGGATAGTGTTCCGTTTTTGAAAGGAAGGATTTGGCCTTTCCAAAATCTCGCTGCTTTAAAGCATCCATCGCCCTCATTAACTGAATAAACAAATACTGGCTGACTACTTTGCCTTCGCCTCCTTCCCATGGGTGAAATTTTCTCGACGAAAGCAAATCATTCGCAATGCTAAATGCACCGGTACAATTCTCAAGCCAAATCCTTTCCAGGTATACATCATCGCGTTGTTCCACCAATGCCAGATGGTCTTTCAAAAAGGCTAAACGCTTTGCAGGTGCTACATTGAGTTTGCTGTAAAGATGGTCGAGTTCCATGAGCACACGGGCGTCAGTTGTATCCAGTGCAAATGCCTTTTCCATAGCAGCAAGAGCCGCTGTTTTATCATTGCGTTTGTTGTAATACAGCAGGGCAAGGTTTCGATGTGCCGTAGGAAAATTTGGATATATAGCAACCGATTTTTCAAAGGCAGCAATTGCCTCATCGTATTGGCGCATACCAAACCAAAGGTTACCCAAATAGTAAGCAGCCTTTGCATCCTGATCATTGGCTTGCATGGCCCACTGCAACACCTGCAATTCTTCCAGCTTGTTTGGAAAACAATAATCGGATTTACATGCACCTGCCTTTTTCAGAAATACCTGTGCGGCATTTTCATCCTTGTTCCGATGAGCAAAATAGCCCATGAAATAATATGCCATTGGATATACTTCATCGGCCCTTTCGGTATACAAATTCAACAGTGAAATGGCTTCCTCAAAACATCCGGCATGGCCATAATCAATGGCGTACTCAATATAGTTGTTGGCAGTGCCCCTGCTTATTTCTTTGAGCCTTTGCAAAAAGGATGCAGCGCCTTCGTTGTTGCCAATAGCAAGATTACACAGGTAACCTTCGTACAGGCAACCGTATCCGAATGGATCAATTTCCAATGAATCATTTATCCAGCGATTGGCAGCATCATATTCATGCAGCTTTCGCAGTATGACGGCCTTTAAATGCCTTGCATTATGACTGTGATAATTTCTTACCAATGATTTCTCGATATGATACAATGCCTGGCTGTATGCACCTTTCGCCATGTCAATTTTGGCCAATTGCAAAAAACCGGCGTGCTGAAAAGCATCATTCCAGGTGGCTTTATACAGCGCATCATATGCCTCATCATGCTTACCCAGCATCGAAAGACAAATGCCCAAATTATAGTAAGGCTCCCCTTCGTACGGGTTGGGATTGCGCAACGTAGAAGTTTTGATAGCCTGGCGGAAATAAGGAAGCGCCTTTTCCAACTGGCCATGGCGCATTAGCCACAAGCCAACAGCATTATTGCAACGGATGTCACCAGCATCACGGCGAAGTGCCTCCAAATAATAATCCATGGGCTGGTAAGTGGCATGCCTGTATTGCTCCAGGTGAAGGCCATTCAAAAAGAGTTCTTCATTTGTTGTAATGTCCGCAGGTGCTTTTGCTGCTGTTGCAGGCAATGGCAGTTCATGCAGTTGCGGAGCCTCTGGTTCATAACGCACTAACAGGCGATTATTGGCATCATTTACTGCAACAGAAATTGTTTCTACAGAAGTATTAGAAACAAATGCAGCCTCAAAGGCATCGGCTGTTGAAAGGTCAGTTTCGAAACACTGCAATTCTTGTCCTTTTGCATCAGTACACACAATTCTGCTACCAGGAAAAGCTGTAGTAACAAACACTTTTACAGCAACCTCATTGCCACAACTCTCTACATTGACCAAAGCATCTTTGGTTGCATTCTTCACCAAACCCAACTTGCTGTATGGCATGAAGTATTGCTCGAATGTCTTCTCTTCATTGGGATGCAGCCACGAAAAATCGGGCTGATTATCGGTAAACATGCCGGTCATTAATTCGATGTAGGGACCATCTTCATCAGTAAGATTTCTGTCCCATGCTTTCCCAAAATCGCCGCAGCCCCATGTCCATTGCTTTTTGCCCGGCGATACATGATGATTGGCTACATGGAGCATACCTGCCTGCGCATCATGTTCGTAACCTCCAATAAAATCATATTTCGACTGGATGGCCATGTATGATGTAGGCACAGGAATATTGACATAACGCGAAATGTCAGTGCCGGGTGAATAATCAACATTGTAGTATGTGCCTTTGGCAATCGGGAAACTTGAAACATCTCTTTTGCCATGGTCGAAAACGGCGTGTACATCGGGTGGAAACACACTCTGGTAATGGTCATTCACTTTTACTGCCGGGTTGGCCCACCACAAAAATGTTTGCGGAAAGGGCGTACGGTTATACAGTTTACCCTTCACCTCCAGATAGGCCTTGCCGGGATACAAGGTGAAACCGGCCTGGCATTTGGTGCGGAACATCAATTCCACTTCATTCACCCAAACTGTTTTGCTGCCATCGGCATTCTCCACAATAGTAAAATCGACCGGCTGAAAAGTAGATGGGCGGTGATGTTGCGGCCAGTTGAACTCAATGCCGCCGCTAATCCAGGGACCTGCCAATCCAACCAGCGCAGGCTTAATCACCTGGTTGTAATAAACAAAATCACGCTTACGTATTTTGTCATAAGCCCGGTGTACCCTGCCGCCGAGTTGCGGCAGAATCATGATTTCGAGGTATTCATTTTCGAGGAACAGTGCAGTGTACGGCTGGTTTGATTTTTCGTTGCCCACTTTCTCTATCACCGGGTGTGGGTATACAACGCCGCTGCTTCCCTGGTAAACACGCTTTTCCAAGAAAACAGGATTCTTTTCCGGTTTTCCAACCGGGTAGGTGGGCAGGTACACAGTCTCCTGGCGAACAGAAACAGTTTGAGTCATGGCAGAAAAATCGTTGTCGTGCGTTTGGCTTTGGAAGAGGCAAAGCTATCATCAACCCTTGCCATCCCAAATGTGTGATTCAACGGTTTTGATGGATTTTATTATTACTTTGCTGTATGAGCACCATCAGGAAGAAGGAAGGTTTCTTCGGACAAAGGTCCATTGTGATTCCCCTAAGGATATTGTCGCAGCAGTGTGAGGCAGTTCCTGTAGTACGAAACCTCTACATCACTGCAATCGGCTATTATCCTAATGCGCAATACCACTACCGGCATAGGGTTCACGGGGTAAACGAGCAGATTCTCATATACTGTGTTTCCGGCAAAGGAATGCTGAAGGTTCATTCAAAAAGGTACGAGGTAACGGCTGGAACCTTATTGCTTATTCCCGCCAATGTGCCACATGAATATGCCGCCGACGAAACCTCGCCATGGACAATATACTGGGTGCATTTCAAAGGTGCCAACAGTTTTGATTTTACGAACATGATGCTGGACAAGTTGGGTGGCCATGCAAGTGCCATCCCTTTTAGCGAAAGCCGGATTCAGCTTTTTGATGATTTGTATTCCAGCATTGAGAGAGGCTACAGCAGGAATAATATCAGCTATGCCAGTATCGGGCTGCAGTATTTTCTTTCATCCTGTTGTTTTTATGAAAATTACCAACCCAAGCCCAAAGAACAACTCGATAGCATTGACACTTGTATCAACTTCATGCAACTACACCTCGACAAAATGCTCAGCCTGCAGGAAATAGCAGCTGCGGCCAACCTGTCGGCATCTCACTTTGCTGCCACTTTCAAGAAAAAAACGGGATACTCCGTCATTGAATATTTCAACCAACTCAAAATTCAAAAGGCCTGCCAGTTTCTGCAGTTTACCAATCATCGCATAAACGAGATTGCAGATATGCTTGGCATTGCCGATCCTTATTATTTCTCGAGAATGTTTACCAAGGTCACCGGAACTTCTCCTTTGAAATACAGAACGTTACACCAAATGCAAATGCGCTGATTTGCTATAGTACTTATCGCAGGAGTCGTTTGTCATCGCAAAGTCTCAAAGAAGACAAAAAGAGCAATAAAAAAGCCACGGTAAAATAGGGCCTTGTGGCCTTGGTGCTTCCCCGGTGTCATTGTGGTTATTCAAACCCTCCAACTATTAAGATAGGCTCCAGTGCATTTTGTATGATTCAGTAATATTTTCCTGAACCGGGCAAGCATCATTAGGATTTACTAATCATCACGCCGCTGTCTTGTCATAAAATAATCCATCCTTTCCAAAACAAACTCCATCCTTCACCCTGAAATTAAATCGAGTTTTGCATCAAACACGATTGCTGCCATGATTACGAGTGCACCCCGCTATCGCACAGGCTATGTTACCAGCCTGGCCATTATTTCTGCATTGGGCGGCTATTTGTTTGGCTTCGACTTTGCTGTGATTTCCGGCGCATTGCCTTTCCTGCAAAAACAATTTGAATTGAATGAATACTGGGAAGGCTTTGCCACAGGCAGCCTGGCACTCGGGGCAATTGCCGGTTGTATACTGGCAGGCCGCATTGCCGACAAAAATGGAAGAAGGCCGGGCCTGCTGGCAGCGGCTGCCATCTTTGGTATTTCCTCCATGCTAATGGGTCTCTCCACCTCAAGGGGCATGTTTATTTCGTTTCGTTTTGTGGCTGGCATTGGCGTAGGCATGGCATCCATGTTGTCGCCGCTGTACATTGCCGAAATTTCGCCAGCGCCATACAGGGGCCGCATGGTAGCCATCAACCAACTCACCATTGTGTTGGGCATTCTCATCACCAATCTTATCAATTACTCGTTGCGCAACCTGGGTCCTGAAGCATGGCGGTGGATGTTTGGATTGGGTGCTGCACCATCATTGCTGTTCTTCGTTGGCGTGCTTTGGCTTCCTGAAAGTCCGCGGTGGCTGATGCTGCACGGGCAGGCCGCCAAATGCGATTCGGTACTTCAAAAAATTGGTGGAGAAGATTTCAGCAGGCAAACCATGGTGGAAATTGAGCAGAGCGCCAAAGGCACAAACGCCTCTATGAGTTTGTCCGAATTATTCCGCAACAGGCATACCAAAACGGCGCTGCTGATTGGGTTGGTGCTCGCTGTGTTTCAGCAGTTATGCGGCATTAATGTTGTGTTCAATTACACGGCAAAAATATTCGCCAGCATTGGCGCCAGTTTGGATGATCAGTTGCTTCAAACCGTTTTCATCGGCGGCGTAAACCTGTTGTTTACTTTGCTGGCTATGATGCTGGTGGATAAACTGGGCCGCAAGCCGCTCATGCTTTTCGGCGCAGGTGGTCTCGCTATTCTATACATCCTGATTTCACAAACACTGGGCACAAAAGCGGCCATCGTTTCCTGGTTGCTGCTTGCCGCTATTGGCACTTATGCTGTAAGCCTTGCACCGGTAACATGGGTTCTTATTTCCGAAATTTTCCCCAACAAGATAAGAGGCAGAGCTACAACCATTGCTGTGTTAAGTTTGTGGGCAGCCTATTTCATTCTCACTTTCACCTTTCCCATTTTGTTTAAAACGCTTCAGGATAAAACCTTCTACGTATATGCTTTCATCTGCATGGTGGGCTTCATTTTTGTTTGGAGAAAAATAAAGGAAACAAAAGGAAAGACCCTGGAAGAATTGGAAACCATCCTGGCTGTGCATTAGAAATTATCACAGCAGTATTTTTTTAACCACAAAGTCACAAAGAAGGCACAAGGACCACAAAGGGAAAAACAGCAAAACAGAGCATTGTGGCCCTTGTGCCTCCCTGGTGTCATGATGGTTTTCAAACACTCACACTTTTGAGATTAGCTTTAATATTTGCTTTTAAAGAATAACAAATTATGAAAAGGAAAATCATTTTGCTGGCGTGCTATTTATTGGCTTTGACAGGATATTCTTTTGCACAGCAACAAAAGCCCAAAACAAGAAATGAAACTTATGAGTGGAGCCACAGTTGGATAGTAACGAAACCCGACAGTTTAAATTTACCCAACGCACTTCTGATTGGCGATTCGCATGTGGAGCGCTATTTTCCTATAGTTTCAGAAAAATTGAAGGGTCAGTTCTATTGCAGCAAAATCACGAGTTCGAAGAGCCTGGGCGACCCGGAGTTTATTGACCAGTTAAAAGCCTTGCTGGGCAGCTTTCGCTTTGATGTCATTTTCTTTAACAATGGACTTCATGGTGTTGCCTATTCACCTGAAGAGTATGCCAAATACCTGCCCACAGTTTATAAATTGCTGAAGAAGAATAATCCGCAGGTGAAAATATTTTGGGTCACTACTACCGCAAGGAGAGTGCCTAACAACCTCGATAGTTTTGATGCGCACAACGGAGACGTTGAAAAGAGAAACAAGTATGTAGCGGACTTTTGCACTGAAAAAAATATCTCAGTGATTGATTTCAGTTCGCTATCACTTCAGCATAAAGATTATTACTCAAATGACGGCATCCATTTCAATGAAACAGGCGTGAAAGAACAGGCATCAATAATTGCTGAAGCTGCATTGAAATGCTGCAAGGCAAATCCAAAATAAAGAAGCATCAATACTCTAATTAAGAAACCGGTTCGGTTGAATTTCATTTCGGACAATGCTGCTAATCTTTTCGCATCGTAATCTTTCAAGCAAATGATTCATCCATTCAGAGTACTGTTTTTCCTGGCTATGTTGCAGGTAGTGGCAATGGCGATGACTTCCGGGCAAACCATCACTATTGCATCCCCTGATAAAAAACTGCAACTGACAATAAAAGAAGATGCCGATGGAGGTATTTATTACAGTTTCATTGCCGATAATGTATTGATGATTGACAATTCGAAAATTGGTTTGGACACTACAGCAAAAGCTTTGTGGAAGCATGCTGATACGAAAACTGTTCGAACCACATGGAAACCCATTTGGGGAAAGCGAAACCTGGTACCTGATGAATACAATGAAGCTTTGATTGACCTTGGCATTTACAAAATAAAAGCCCGGGTATACAACAACGGAATTGCCTTCAGGTATGAAGGTGGGCGTTCAGAAAACGAATTGACGCAATTCAATTTTGCGGGCAATTTCACTGCATGGTATTACCAGGTAGAAGACAGGCCACTTGGCCCTGAAAAGCTCATGGATGCAGCAGGAATCCGCCTGCCGGTGATGACCATTCGCGCAGGAAAACATGCATTCATGGCTGTTCATGAAGCTGCACTCGAAAGTGGCCAGCCGTTGCAGTTGGAAGCGCACAAGGGCAGCACTATGTTTTCTGTTCCTTCCAAAAATGCCAGTGCATGGCGTGTAGTAATGTATGGCCGTACAATAGGGCAATTAGTGGATTCGCACATGATAGAGTTGCTCAATCCCGCACCTGCATCCGGCGCTGATTTTTCCTGGGTGAAGCCCGGTGTGGTGGTGTGGGACTGGCGCATCAACGGCGCATCGGCCGATGGATTTAAATATGATATGACACTGCCTTCCTGGAAGCGGATGGTTGATTTTGCTGCAGGCAATGGCATGAAAGCATTGGTGCTTGATGCCGACTGGTATGGGCCAGAATTCGATAAGAACTCTGACCCACTGAAGGGTGGCAAAACAGATCAGGTACATCAAATCATTCAGTACGGAAAACAAAAAGGGGTAGGTGTTTGGCTTTACCTGAATGATGTGGGCGGCCGCACATTTCCGTTGGAGCAAACGCTGAAGCAGTATGGCGACTGGGGCGCTGCAGGAGTAAAATATGGGTTCATGCGGGGAAGCATGGAGGAGAAAAATGAACGTACCCGCCGCATCACCCAACTGTGCGCCCAAAACCATTTGATGGTCGATTTTCACGACAACCCTGTACATCCATACGGGCAAATGCGCACCTGGCCCAACGCCCTTACAAGAGAATACTGTCATTCACAACTGGATGCGCATCGTGTTTTTCAGCCCGGCACATTTGTATCCATGGTGTTTGTAAATATGCTGGCCGGCCCCATCGACATGTGTAACGGTGTTACAGACATGGAACAAACAGGACGGGTAGATAACCCCATGCCGGTTCCTGCTACCATTACCGCAGAAATTGCACGTACACTCATCACTTTTTCAGGGGCAACCGTTATTCCTGATATCCCCGATAACTATAGGAAATATCCTGAGTTGCTGAAGTTTCTGGCCGCTCAACAAATGCCATGGAAAGAAAGCAAGACACTCAGCGGCGCCATTGGCGAATACGTTGTGATGGCAAGGCAGGCAAGCAATGGTGATTGGCTGATTGGTACAGCTACAAACGAAGAAGCACGAACACTGCAAACCCCGCTTGGCTTTTTAGGCGATGGAAATTTTGAAGCCATGATTATTGAAGATGGCAAGGATGCCGATTTCAGAACTAATAAAACAAGCTACCAGGTAAGGAAGGAAATTTTCAACGAGAAACAGTCAGTTACTTTGCACCTGGCTCCCGGCGGTGGTGCCTGCATCCTGTTTCGCAAAAAACCATAACACCGGCCATCTTCGGCTTGTTTTGATAAACATAAAACGTAAAGACCTACCGGATTTAATTACTCCTTTTTTTCAAAGCAAAATTTTTCACCCTCAAATAAAAATCAGATTCGAAAATGAAAAAATTCACTGCGGTTTGCCTGGTCAGCATGTGCATGGCATGCATCTCTGTACAAGCACAAACCTATACCCCATCGGCTTCTAACCTCAAGGCACGAACTGACTTCCAGGATGATAAGTTTGGCATCTTCATTCATTGGGGTGCTTCCAGCGTGTTGGGTGCCGGTGAATGGGTGATGAACAACCGCAACATCCAGGTGAATGAATACAAACGCCTGGCGCAGTTCTTCAACCCTCAACAATTTGACGCCGCCAAATGGGTAGCCACTGCAAAGGCAGCAGGCATGCACTACATCACGTTTATTACCCGTCACCATGATGGCTTCAGCAACTTCGACACCAAGCAAAGCGACTGGGGCATCATGAACACGCCTTATGGAAAAGATGCCCTGAAACAACTGGCCGAAGAATGCCACAAGCAAGGCATGAAACTTTTTTGCTATTACTCACTGCTCGACTGGTACAGGCCCGACTACCAATGGGAAACCGGAAAGACCGGTAAGGGAACCGGCCGCAAAGGCAAGAGCGATTGGGAAAGCTATATCCGCTTCATGAAGGCGCAACTCACTGAACTGCTCACCAACTATGGCGAAATTTCGGGCATCTGGTTCGATGGTCATTGGGACCAACTCGACAACGATGTAGACAAAACGCTGAAGTCGAAAGTGAACTGGCATTATGATGAAATTTACGGACTCATACATCGCCTGCAACCGCAGTGCCTCATCAGCAATAATCATCACCTCACTCCAATTCCCGGTGAAGATTTCCAGGCTTTTGAAAAAGATTTGCCCGGCCACAACACTACCGGCTTTGGCGGCGCTTCCATATCAGCCCTTCCGCTGGAAACCTGCGAAACAATGAACGACAGCTGGGGATTCAACATCACTGACCGCAATTACAAGTCATCTAAAAAGCTGATACAATACCTGGTAAAGGCTGCTGCATACAATGCCAACTTCCTGCTGAATGTGGGCCCAATGCCAAATGGTGTTATTCAACCAGAGTTCACCGACACTCTGCAGAAAATGGGGCAATGGCTGCAGAAAAACGGAGAAACCATTTATGGTACCCGTGGTGGTGCAATTGGTCCGAAAAACTGGGGCGGCTTCACACAGAAAGGCAACAAACTGTACATGCACATCCTGAATACACCCGAAACAAAGGATTACATTTTTGTGGATGGTATGAATCAAAAAATAGCGAAAGCGGTGTTGTTCAACGGAAAGCAGGAAGTGAAATTCAAGCAACAACCTGAAGGCACATTTATTTATACCGACAACCTGGCTTTTGATGATGTTGATACTATCATTGAATTGACGCTTCAATAAGCCACACAAAAGTCAGTATCGAAGGCCGGAACCCATGACACAGTCAGGTTCCGGCTTTTTTATTCGATTGCATCAGGATGCAGGATTACATTAATGGATTAGATGCCAAACCTGTCATCTTCACTATTTGCAGTTCATTAATCCTCATTTAAAAACTATTGCTTCAACAAAAAAGCCACCAGTCGTTTTAGCACGAACTGGTGGCTTGAATCTATAACCTTTCTGTGCCTTAGCTGCAACCGCCCTGGTTGCCGCAGTTGTTGCATTTGTAGCAGGCACCGCTGCGCATCATGATGCTGCCGCAAACATTACAGGCAGGAGCATCACTTTGGTTTTGGCGTGCTTGTGCATTCATAGCAGCGGCTGCAAGGTCAACAGTCACTTTGTTGGTTTCAGTTGGAGCTGGCTTTGCCACTTTTGTTGGATGCGTATGAGTTGGTTGCGGTGTTACCCTTATGCTGCTCAACTCAGGTGTTTTTTTTTCAATAGCCTGTTGTTCATCTACCAGGTCTACTTCATCGTCATCACCCAGGTTACCTATTTCAGGCTTGTCGAGTACATGCACAAGGTCGGTACGATGCAGGTATTCATAAGCAAGGCAGCGGAAAACAAAGTCGACCAGCGAAGTAGTTGTTTTGATGTTCGGGTGGTCTACCATGCCGGCAGGTTCAAACTTGGTGAACACGAACTTCTCAACAAACTCTTCAAGCGGCACACCGTATTGGAGGCCTACCGAAACAGCAATGGCAAAGCAGTTCATGAGACTGCGCAATGTGCTGCCTTCCTTGGCCAAGTCTATGAAGATTTCACCCAATGTACCGTCGGCGTATTCGCCGGTGCGCAGGAAGATAGCCTGCCCGTTGATCTTGGCCTTTTGTACAAATCCACGGCGTTTGGATGGCAGGGTGCGACGTTCTACAATCTTTGCTAACTGGCGCTTAAGATTGGTATCTGTGCTGGCCTGCATACGCTTGGTCACCTCATCCAGCAACTCTTCCACTGTGAGTTTGCCGAGGTCTACAATATTGCTTTCGTAAGTTGCTTCAACTTCTTTCTCTTCAGCTTTTGTATCTTCTTTTTTCTTGTCGTCGCTCTTGTTCGACAGCGGTTGAGAAAGTTTGGAACCATCACGGTACAGGGCATTTGCTTTCAGGCCCAGTTCCCAGCTCATGCGATAGCAATCGGCAATTTCTTCCACCGTTGCTTCATTAGGCAGGTTAATGGTTTTGCTGATAGCGCCGCTGAGGAAAGGCTGACAGGCACCCATCATTTTGATGTGGCCATATGCATGAATATAACGCTGGCCTTTTTCACCACACTTGTTGGCACAATCGAAAATGGAATAGTGTTCCTGTTTCAGGAAGGGCGCACCTTCAATGGTCATGGTGCCGCAGATGTATTCATTGGCTGCATCTACCTGTTCGCTGGTGTAACCCAGGGCTTCCAGCATATTCCAGTTCCAGTCGTTGTATTGCTCAGGGGTAAAGCCTAGGCGGTTCATGCAGGCTTCTCCCAAGGAATGCACATTAAAGGCAAACTTGATGTGGAAGGCGGATGCCATGCCATTTTCAAGTTTCTGAATTTCTTCCCCAATGAATCCTTTTTCGCTGAGTGATTGGGGGTTTATGTGCGGCGCGCCGTGCAAACTGGCTGAACCTTTTGCATAGTTGACAATGGATTCAACTTCCCTTTCGTTGTAGCCCAGTTTTTTCAAAGCGGCAGGAACGCTTTGGTTGATGATTTTGAAATAACCACCACCGCTCAGTTTTTTAAACTTGACGAGGGCGAAGTCGGGTTCAACACCTGTGGTGTCGCAGTCCATCACCAGGCCAATGGTACCGGTGGGAGCAATTACGGTAGTCTGTGCGTTGCGATATCCGTATTTCTCACCCAGCATTACAGCTTCGTCCCACGATTTGCAGGCAGCTTTCAACATGTAATCGGGGCAATATTTGCTGTTGATGCCTACGGGCTTAATGCTCAGGTCTTCGTATGCATCGCTGGCATCATAAGCAGCTGCAAGGTGGTTGCGCATTACCCGCATCATATGCTTTTCATTCTCCTTATAACGGGCAAAAGGTCCAAGGATGCCGGCCATTTCGGCTGAAGTCTTGTAGGCCACTCCAGTCATGATGGCGCTGATGGCACCAGCTATGGCGCGGGCTTCTTCACTGTCGTAAGCAATGCCGCTCACCATGAGCATGCTGCCGAGGTTGGCAAAACCCAAACCCAGGGTACGGTAATCGTAGCTCAGCTGGGCAACTTCCTTACTGGGAAATTGTGCCATGAGCACGCTTATTTCCAGCACCACAGTCCATAGGCGGCACATGTATTCAAAGCCTTCCACATCGAAAATCTGGGTTTCCTCGTTGAAGAAACGGCGCAGGTTGGCACTTGCCAGGTTGCAGGCCGTATTGTCGAGGAACATGTATTCCGAGCAGGGGTTGCTGGCATTGATGCGTCCACCTTCGGGGCAGGTGTGCCACTCATTGATGGTAGTGTCATACTGAATGCCGGGGTCGGCGCAGCGCCATGCAGCATAGCAGATTTTGTTCCACAGTTCATTGGCTTTCACCTTCCTCATCACATGGCCATCGCTACGGGCTTTCAGTTCCCAGTCGCCGTCTTCATCCAGTACCTTGAAAAAATCATTGGGTATGCGAACAGAGTTATTGCTGTTTTGGCCGCTTACGGTCCGGTAGGCCTCGCCTTCATAATCGTTGCTGTAGCCGGCTGCTACCAGGGCGGCTACTTTCTTTTCCTCTTCTACTTTCCAATCAACAAAATTTACTATCTCAGGGTGGTCCAGGTCGAGGCAAACCATTTTGGCAGCCCTTCTGGTAGTACCGCCGCTCTTGATAGCGCCAGCCGCGCGGTCACCAATTTTCAGGAAGCTCATGAGACCGCTTGAGGTACCGCCGCCACTCAACTTCTCCCCTTCACCGCGAATCCTGCTGAAGTTGGTGCCCACACCGCTGCCGTATTTGAAAATCCTGGCTTCCCTCACCCATAGGTCCATAATGCCACCTTCGTTTACCAGGTCATCGTCAACACTCAGGATGAAGCAGGCATGTGGCTGCGGCCTTTCGTATGCCGAAGTTGATTTTTTCAACTGGTCGTCAGCCGGGTCAACAAAATAGTGGCCTTGTGGCTTGCCGGAGATGCCATATGCCGAATAAAGGCCGGTATTGAACCACTGTGGACTATTAGGCACTGCCATTTGGTTGAGGATGCTATACACCAACTCCTCGTAAAAAACCTGCGCATCGCCTGTGCTCGCAAAATAGCCATAGCGCTCCCCCCACTGACGCCAGCAATCGGCCATACGATGCGCCACCTGCTTGCTGCTGGTTTCCCGCCCGGTGCTGCCATCAGCCTGCGGCACGCCGGCTTTGCGGAAATACTTCTGCGCAAGAATATCAGTAGCAATCTGGCTCCAATGCCTGGGCACTTCCACATTATCCATCTGGAAAATGATTTTGCCCGTTGGGTCTTTAATCAATGAGGTACGATAGTCGTACTCAAACATTTCATAGGGGCTTGTGCCTTCTTTTGTGTAGTAGCGGCTGAAGGAAAGCCCTTGGGGGGTGGTCTTTTTTGCGGCCATAGAGCAATCTATTTTGAGGGGTTAGCGAACGAATTATCTAGTGTTACCAAAAAGTTAAGCGGTTAACGAAAATATCCTTCTACATTGGTTCCATCCTAATTCAGAATTCCCCATTTTGTGGATAAAGGCTGTGGATTTCCATGCAAATAATTGTACCGCCTGCATCTCCCGATTTATCCCCATAGCCTGTGTAAAAAAGCAGGCACAGCCCATCATTCTTTCTTATAATAATACCATTAATTCCGCCCCTGAACAATGACCTTGGAGGGCTTTTGCATCTGGTGTTTCGCCCCTGAATTATACCACTCACACCAGCGGTCAACCACACAAATAGATGAAACCGCAGCAATACACCTGCAAGGTAAATTTGTAATCTGGGGCAACCCGAGGAGCCTACACATTATGAGCATAACCCTTTTGAAAAAAGTGAAAGACAGGATTTCCTATTACTGGCTTTGCCAGATAGGTGGATGGGGTTTCTATGTGCTGCTGTATACCTTCTATTATTACACCATCAACTATTACTACAGCGATTATCCATACTATTTCCATACCGTTTTTTGCGAAGCCGGCCTCGGGTTACTGATTTCGCATCTAATGCGCACTGTGCTTAAGGAAACCAAGCTGCTCCAGTTGAATGTAAACAGGCAGATATGGTGGATGGCAGTCATCACCATTTCATTTGCCCTGTTGTATAGCAGTGTGGTGGTAACCATTGAAAGCCTGATGAAATGGGAACCCGAGTATTTCATTGGCGCTTCCTTTGTTTACAAATGGGCACGCACTGCGTTGGGCGCAGGCTTGTTTTTTACCATCTGGAGCCTCATTTACCTGGCTTACCATTATGTGATGAGCACTCAGCGGCAGCGCATCAACCAGGTAAAGTTGGAAAGCATGCTGAAGGAACTGGAACTAAAGACGATAAAAGCACACATTAACCCACATTTCATATTCAATGCCCTCAACAGCATCCGGGCGCTGATTGATGAAAACCCGGTACGTGCAAGAAATGCGGTAACCGAATTGAGCCAATTACTGCGTAGCAGTATGAATGCAGACAAAGAGGAACTGGTGACACTAGAACGAGAATTGGGCATTGTGAAAAATTACCTCGCCTTGGAACAAATTCGTTTTGAAGACAGACTGAATGTTCGCTTTGATATTGATGAAGACACACTTTGCCAACAGGTGCCACCCATGATGCTGCAAACACTGGTAGAGAATGCAATCAAACATGGTATCAGCAAAGAGGTAAAGGGCGGTGAAATAAAAATTGTTTCTGATTATGTAAATGAACACCACGAACTCATTGTAACCAACACAGGCCAGATTCGAATTGGCACACTAAACGACGATGAAGGGTTTGGACTGAGCAGTACCCGAAACCGCTTGCATTTACTCTTTGGCGAAAAAGCATCCTTTGCCATTGCCAATACAGCCAACAACACGGTGGAGGCAAAAGTGATAATGCCGCTAAACCTGAAATAGCCAACCACATGCATTTTCATTTTCAAACATTTGCACTATGAACAAAAGAGCAATCATCATTGACGACGAAAGGCTTGCACGCCAGGAACTACGAAAAATGCTGGCCGAATTTCCCGACATTGAAATTGTGGATGAAGCGGCTAATGTGCCGGAGGCGCTTGAGAAAATTGATTTGCACAATCCCGATCTTATTTTCCTCGACATCAACATGCCGGGCAAAACGGGCTTCGACCTGCTGCAGGAACTTGACCGTTCGCCGTATGTAATTTTCACCACTGCCTACGATGAATATGCTGTAAAGGCTTTTGAAGTAAACGCCCTGGATTATTTGCTGAAGCCTATTGATCCAAAGCGCCTTGCCGATGCCGTGCATAAGGTGAGCGAACTGGTGAATAAGGAAAAACAAGCCATACAAGAATCAGCACAACGGGGTAAACTTGGCGAAGATGACCAGGTGTTTGTGAAAGATGGCGAACGTTGCTGGTTTGTACGATTGGGCGATATCCGCCTGTTTGAAAGTGTGGGCAACTATGCCAAGGTATTCTTTGGAAATAACAAACCGCTCATTCTTAAATCGCTCAATGCACTGGAAGAACGGCTGGATGAAAAAATATTTTTCCGTGCCAATCGCAAACACATTGTAAACCTGAGGCTGGTAGACAAAGTAGAAAACTATTTTAATGGTGGCCTGCTGCTTGAACTGAAAGGTGGCGACAAGATTGAAGTGAGCCGCAGGCAAACCGTGAAGTTTAAGGAGATGATGAGTCTTTGAAAGTTCAAAGTTCAAAAGTTCCAGGAGTTCACATGTTTACAAGTTGGGCCGGCGTTGGCAATTAAAAAAAATGATAGCCAAATTGGTTTGAAACATTTCTTATTTACACAACAATAACAGAAACATTTTCATGAAGCAACTACTTGCTATTCTCATTGCAGTTCTCAGTATTTCATTGGCCCATGCGCAAGACATCAATAAACTTATTACTGAAGATGAAGTAACACGCATCGAAAAAACACTCAGTGCCGATGATATGCTTGGTCGCCGCGCATTTACTGCCGGCAATGAAAAAGCCGCCGCATTTATTGCTACTGAATTTGAGAAAGCTGGTTTGCAGCCCGGTGGAAAAAACGGAAGCTACCTGCAGCAATTTGAAATGTATGTAACAAAAATTGCCAGCGGCAAAGTCATTCTTGATGAACAATCCATTGAAAAGGAAAACATCATCTGCCAATCAACTTCAAATGCTGTAACCTTTGGTTCAAACGATAAATACGAAGTGTATTCCATTGGGGCAACTGACAATTTCATGAGCACTTACAGACCGTTGCGCGGCAAAACAAGCAACATGATTGTTTTTATCGACACTGCGCATCGTGCCATTTTCAACAGGATAAAAAACTTTGCAGGGCCACGCTTTCCCAGCAGCAACAACCAGGTTTTTGTACTTACTTCCAATACAAAACCATCCACGTACTCCATCAACCTGAAGATGGATGTGAAAGAACAACACCTTTCCAATGTGGTGGCTATCATTCCCGGCAAGAGCAAGCCAACCGAATTCGTCATTTTCAGCGGACACTACGACCATCTTGGTTTTGACAAACCAAATGACAAAGGAGATTCACTGTACAATGGCGCCAACGATGATGCATCGGGCACCACAGCAGTTGTTACACTGGCTAAATATTTTAAGGCGCAAAACAACAACGAAAGAACACTGGTATTTGCAGCCTTTACCGCAGAAGAAATTGGCGGCTTTGGTTCGCAGTATTTTTCAAAACAATACGACCCTGCCAAAGTGGTTGCTATGTTCAACATAGAAATGATTGGTACCGAAAGCAAGTGGGGCACTAACAGCGCCTACATCACCGGGTACGAAAAAACCGACATGGGAAAAATTCTTGAAAAGAACCTGGATGGCACCAATTTTAAATTCTACGCGGATCCTTACACAGAACAACAGTTGTTTTACCGCAGCGATAATGCAACACTTGCCAGGCAAGGCGTACCGGCACATACCATCTCCACCAGCAAAATGGACAACGAGCCACATTACCACAAACCATCGGATGAAATAGGCACCCTCGATATGAAGAACATGACCGAGGTAATCAAATCCATTGCATTAAGCAGCCGCACCATAGTGAATGGTACCGATACTCCAACAAGGGTAAACACCAACGAGCTGAGATAGCAGCCATTTCAGAATGCCACTTCGGGCCGAACCAACGTATGAGTTAGTTTGAGCACTTTTTCCAGGATGCAGGGCACTGAACGGTTAATGGTTGGCGTAAGGTCGATGCCTTGTTGCTGCAGCGAATAAATACTTACAGTGAGCAACCATACATCGGGCATGCGTCCAAGCAATTGCAGGGCATTCACCAGGTCTCTCATGCCAATGTCGTGGGTACTCATGGCACGTGGAAAATCGGCAGCGAATTTTGGCCTGATTACTTTGATGGTGCCGGGGGCATTATTATCAAGCGCGGCATCCACCATTACTACGGAATCATACTTTTCGAAATACTCCAGCAGGTGAAAGCCTCCTGTACCTCCATCTACAACATCCACATTGGGTGGCAAATCTTCCAACTGAAGCAAGCGGGCTACGTGTACACCTACACCTTCATCGCCCATGAGGTAATTACCAATTCCGAGGATCAGAATTCTGTTGTTGTTCTCCATATCTGGCAAACGATGTTTTCTTAATGAAATGGGTTTCACTTTCATTAATGGGTAGAGGAAACAATTGAATTTTCTGACAGGAAGAAGGTTCGATTCTTTACAGCACCCAAATATAGTTATTTTGAATCCGGAGCAATATTCTCTTTCTCGGCCTTGTGTTCTTCAAAAACTTCCTCCTCAATAAATTTCCAACCGCCACCCATGCTCGAAATTTCGCCCCGGCCTTCCACATAATCGTGGTAGAAAACAAGGTAAACATGCACAATGGCAAAGAGGATGAAGAACCACATGGCCCAATGGTGCACCTGCCTTGTCATGATGTCGCCACCAAAAACAGCAGGCACCCATGCAAACATTTTAGGGAACCACCAGGTGCCCATGCTGGAGTACAATCCAAAACCAGTAAGGCATTGAATGAGAAATGCAATGAAAGTGAGGAAATACGTGAATCCAGCTACGGAGTTGTGGCCCACATTCAGGTGTTCCTTTTCCTTCAAAAGGAGCACATCAATTTTAATCACATGCCAGAATTCCTTCCAGAACTTCATGTTGGTTGGAATGAAATTTTTCCAGTCGGAATATTTATTTCCTACAAAGCCCCAATAGATGCGAAACAAGAAATTGAAAAGAAAAATGTACGCTGCAATGAAATGAATGAACCTGATGTAACCCATGGTAAAACTGTGGGCAGCTTCTTTGCTGCTCTGCAATGCCAGGGGACTGCCAATGTACAATCCGGTTGCAATGAGCACTATGATTACGAATGCGTTCAGCCAGTGATACACACGTACCGGCAATTCCCACACAAACACCCGGCGCAGCCGTTTCACCCCATTCTTATGATTTTGCAAGGTTGCTTCCATACAATTTGGTATTGATGGTTGAGAAAACGGTTATCAATCGCCCAATACACTTACTCTCGAAACATGCTTGCCATGCTCATCGTAAATGTGTACGCTGCATGCAAGGCATGGGTCGAAGCTGTGAATAGTGCGCAGTATTTCAAGAGGCAGTTTGGCATCATGTACTGGTGTGTCCACCAATGCTGCCTCATAGGCGGAACGTGCCCCCTTGCCATCACGAGGTGATGCATTCCAGGTTGTGGGCACCACCAATTGATAGTTGGCAATTTTCCCATCCTTGATATTTATCCAGTGTGCCAATGCACCACGCGGCGCTTCGCTATGGCCCACACCCTTTGCCTCAGCAGGCCAGGTGCTTGGGTCGAACTTTTCTGTATTGGCCATGCGTGTATCACCATTTTTGATATTGGCAATCAGTTTGTCGAAGAAGTCGAGCCCCCATTGAGCCACCAGCACACTCTCGAGTCCACGGGCTGCGGTGCGTCCCAAAGTAGAGAACAAGGCGGTAACAGGTACCTGCAGATCAGTCAGCGCTTTGTCAACCACCTGCTTGTAGGCATCAATGCCCCTGGCGTAGCCAATAAGTACCCTTGCCAAAGGACCAACTTCCACTGCATTTCCTTTCCAGCGAGGTGTTTTCAAATAGCTGTATGCCTGTGTTGTATCCAGGAATTCAAAGGGTGGTTTGGGCCCGGTGTAATTAATCTTACTTTCTCCCTGCCATGGATGCAAACCTTTGTCCTTTCCTTCGTGGTAGTCGTACCAGGAATGGGTAATAAACTCCTGCACTTCATCGTCCTTCCGCAAATCCACATCGTACACTTTCGAAATGTCCTTGTTAAGTATAACGCCTTGCGGGAAAAGGAAAGTGGATGGGTCTTTGGAACCGTTCACACTCAAATCGCCGTAAGCCATATAGCTGCCAAGCCCGCCGCCTATTGCGCCCCAGTCCTTGTAGAAAGATGCAATGGCCATGAGGTCGGGAATATAGACCTGCTCTATAAATTCTTTGCCTTGCTTCAGCAGTTGCTGCACATAGGCAAGACGTTCAGCATTGATACCGCTCACTTCATCAATGGATATTGCACAAGCCATTCCGCCCACAAGAAAATTGGGGTGTGGATTCTTTCCACCAAAAATGGTATGCACTTTTACTATTTCTTTTTGCCAGTCGAGTGCTTCGAGGTAGTGAGCAAGTCCAATCAGGTTTACTTCGGCTGGTAGTTTGTAAGCCGGATGCCCCCAATAGCCGTTGGCAAAAATTCCGAGCTGTCCGCTGTCTACAAACTTCTTAATACGCTTTTGCAAATCGGAAAAATAACCGGGCGAACTCTTTGGCCATGAAGAAATGCTTTGTGCCAGTTCGGATGTTTTTTTCGGATCGGCCTGCAATGCATTCACCACATCCACCCAATCCATGGCATGCAGGTGATAAAAATGAACTACGTGGTCGTGCATGTACTGTGCGCAAAACATAATGTTGCGCACCATTTCAGCATTAGGCGGAATGGTGATGCCCAGTGCATCTTCCACACACCGTACCGACGTCAAAGAGTGAACCGATGTACAAACGCCACACACCCTTCCAACATAGGCCCATGCATCGCGGGGGTCTCTTCCTTTCAAAATTTCTTCAAGCAACCGTACCATGGTACCGCTGCTGAATGCATCTTTTATTTTACCGCCTTCAATTTCGGCTTCCACTCGCAGGTGGCCTTCAATGCGGGTAATGGGGTCAACAACTATTCGCTGGCTCATATAACAAGTTTCGTTTTGTTAGAAAATTATTCGAGGTCCTTTTCGCTTTGCTTCCCTTCTTGTTCAAGGTTGGCAACCAGTTTGTGTTTGCGCAGATTGGTGGCAACAGCGTGAGCAGCAAGGGCGCCGGCAGTAACGCCCAAGGCAACTTTACCCACGGTGTCGGCATCCTTTTCAATGCCGATTCCTGGAAAAGCCGAAGCACGTTCGTAAATGCGGCCATTATCCCAATAGTTCTCT
Organism: Sphingobacteriales bacterium; assembly: GCA_037443285.1. Taxonomy (GTDB): domain Bacteria; phylum Bacteroidota; class Bacteroidia; order Chitinophagales; family Chitinophagaceae; genus Phnomibacter. Next base: position 34,605 of record JBBIOQ010000021.1, read on the forward strand.
TCGCTACAGCCAAAACAACCATGACCACTTTGAATGGGGAAACTGACGCCATTATTCCAGCGCATTACGCCGCAGGCATTGTAAGTGGATGGTCCTTTGCAGCCCACTTTGTACAGGCAGTATCCTTTCTTAGCATTAGCATCGTCAAACGACTCAACATATAGTCCTGCATCGTAGTAAGGACGCCGGTAGCAACTGTCGTGTACACGCTTGCTGTAGAAGGCTTTGGGCCTGCCAATGTTGTCGAGCTCGGGGATGCGATCAAACGTGACCACATGCATTACAACGCCAGCCATTACTTCACCTATCGGCGGACAGCCGGGTACTTTGATAACCGGTTTGTTCTTTACCAGTTTATGAATAGGTGTAGCCGATGTTGGATTGGGCCTTGCCGATTGAACGCAACCATTGCTTGCACAGCTTCCCCATGCGATAATAGCCTTTGCACCTGCAGCTGCTTCATCAAGTATTTGCATAGATGTTTTTCCGCCAATCATGCAATACACGCCATCTGCGGCAGTAGGTACGCTTCCTTCAACGCACAAAATATATTCGCCTTTGTGCTGCTCCATGGTGTGCTTCATAGCCTCTTCTGCCTGAATGCCCGATGCAGCCATCAGTGTCTCGCTATAGTCAAGCGAAATCTGGTCGAGCAGCAAATCGGCTACCATGGGGTGCGATGAGCGAATGAAACTCTCGCTGCAGCAGGTGCATTCCTGGAAGTGCAGCCAAATAACGGGCAGCCTGCGTTTTACCTCCATCGCCTTTACAACCTGTGAAACACCGCTGCTTTCAATACCCATGAAAGCAGCCATCATGGTGCAGAATTTTACGAAATCGCGACGCGAATAACCTTTGCGGAGCGCCTCTTCGTAATACGTAGGCATCTCCTTGTTGGGGAAGAACGGCATATGCAATCTTTGAAAGGGTTAACAATTCTCATGTTAAGGTTAGAGCAGATTTTCAGCTTGTATCATGAGTACAATCAATTTTTAAAATGACTTATATCATGAATGAAAGCAAGGGGGTAGGGCTAATTTAGTTGTCTGTAAATATGCCTGTATGAAAAAAACATTTGCACTTGCTTCATTGCTGATATGCCTGGTTATCCCTGCTACATTGCTGGCTCACGAAGGACATGGCAACATTCCTTCCGGCAACCCATTGCACTATGTGGCAGAGCCGGTTCATGTGTTTGTGTTGCTGCTGGCAGCAAATGCTATTGGCGGTTTGGTATACCGCTACAGCAAGCAGCCTAAAAAGGATTAAAGTATGCACGAATTGTCGATAGTTCAGCGTATCGTATCCATTGCAACCAATGAAGCCCACAAAGCAGAAGCCAACACAGTTGAATCGATAGAACTAGACATCGGTACCTTGAGCGGAATTGAGATAGAAGCCTTCAGGTTTGCCTGGCGGCAGGTAATAAAAAACTCTTTGCTTGCAAAAGCCGAGGCCATTATTAATACTATTGAAGGCGAAGCGAACTGCCTTGTATGCAACAACAATTTTGCGATTGAGCATTATGCAGAACCCTGCACCAGCTGTGGCTCTCACTTTATTGAAATAACCCACGGAAAAGAACTAAGTATAAAGGCTATTACCGTAGCCTGAATCATTCATCAGTTAAAAAACTTTTTTTATGTGTGCTACCTGCGGTTGTGATGCCGGGTCATCTGTTTCCATTCAAAAAGTGACGATACACAGCCATGATGAACATGGCCATCACCACCATGACCATCATCACGAACACCCACATGATCATGTGCATGACCACGACCATGCGCATCCCCACGAACATGCGCACAGTCATCCACATAATCATGAGCATGAGCATGCATCATCAGGCAGCCGAACTATTCAACTGGAAGTAGATGTCCTGAATCAAAACAACCTGCTGGCAGAGCGCAACCGCGGCTATTTTGAAGCTAAAAACATACATGCTATCAACCTCGTGAGTTCACCAGGAAGTGGCAAGACAACTCTACTTGAGCGAACACTCGCCGACCTGCAATCATCGCTCCCCTGCTTTGTGATTGAAGGGGACCAGCAAACGCAGCAGGATGCAAAAAGAATTGCTGCAACCGGTGCACCTGTAGTGCAAATCAACACTGGCAAAGGCTGCCACCTGGATGCTGAGATGGTGAATAAAGCAGTGAAACAATTGAACCCGGCTGAAAAAAGCATCTTGTTTATTGAAAATGTAGGCAACCTTGTGTGCCCCGCCATGTTCGACCTTGGTGAACAGGCAAGAGTAGTCATTGCTTCCGTGACCGAAGGCGATGATAAACCACTGAAGTATCCCGATATGTTTCACAGTTCGCAGCTCTGCATTATCAGCAAAACGGACTTGCTGCCCTACGTACCGTTCAGTGTTGAAGTATTCAAGGAGAATGCACGCAAAGTGAATCATCACCTCACATTCATAGAAATTTCCGCACTGAAGAATGAAGGACTGAATGCCTGGTATCATTGGCTGCAACACAGGGTTACAGAAGCAGTTTCATCATGAAGCATCATGATCTCAAAACATATCCATATCAAAGGCCTGGTGCAGGGTGTAGGTTTTCGACCTCATGTATTCAGGCTAGCAAATCACTATGGACTTAAGGGATATGTAAACAACAGTAGTGATGGTGTTCATATTGTAGTAACAGCTTCGGAAAATACCATCAACAATTTCCTGCATGAGCTTTTGGCTCATCCTCCTGCAAATGCCATCATCACGCACCACTTTTTTCATGAAATTCCTTTTGAGCCTTTCCAACATTTTGCAATAGCGGAAAGCCACGCATCAGCTCGCCCCGATTTGCTACTTACTCCCGACCTCGGGCTATGTGATGAATGCAGAAAGGAGTTGATGGACGAAAAGAACAGGCGTTACCATTATGCCTTCATCACCTGCATACATTGCGGGCCACGTTACTCCATCACCAACGAATTGCCTTACGACAGGTGCAACACCACAATGGATTCATTTGAGCAATGCAGGCCTTGCAACAATGAATTTCACAACCCGCGTACCCGTCGCTATTACAGCCAAACCAATTCATGTGAAGAGTGCGGCATTACCATGCAATTACTAATGCCTGATGGCTCCGTCATTGCAAATGAAAATGAAATAATATTCCAACAGGTAAACAACGCATTTGCGGAAGGAAAAATAGTGGCAGTAAAAGGCATTGGAGGCTACCTGCTGATGTGTGACGCCACCAATGAGCAGGCCATTGCCACATTGCGGCAAAGAAAACACAGGCCTTCAAAGCCATTGGCGCTGCTTTACCCTTCACTGCTTATGTTGGAAGAAGATGTGTTGCTGTGCGATGAAGAAAAAGCAATGTTGCAAAATATCAAAGCACCCATCGTGCTCTGCACCTTGCAGGAAAATTTGAAGCATCCATTGCCTTTGCATCTATTAGCTCCGGGTCTCAACCGCATTGGAGCTATGCTTCCCTACGCACCGCTGCTTGCGCTGCTTGCCGATGCATTCGGTAAACCACTCGTTGCCACCAGCGGAAACATCAGTGGCTGTCCCATCATCTTCAACGATGTTGAAGCCATGCAGGAACTGGGAAAAGTGGCCGATTTGGTACTGACACACAACCGGGAAATTGTGACGCCACAAGACGACAGTGTGGTACAGTTTTCTACCGAACACAAACAATTCATCATACTGCGCAGGTCAAGAGGATGGGCACCCGGTTACTATCCTTTCAACCTGAAGGCAGATGGCGAAAACCTGCTTGCCATGGGGGCAGAAATGAAGAGCAGTTTTGGCATTGTTCAGCAGGGCAAATGTTATATCAGCCAATACCTTGGCGACCATGCGGTGTATGAAGCAAGCCAGAGTTTCAACCACACTTTGCATCATCTTACAGGTCTGCTTCACTTTGAACCGGATGTAATCCTCGCTGATAGGCACCCGGGCTACGAATCGACAAAACACGCTGAGGAACTCGCAGCAGTCAAAGCTCTACCGTTAGTAAAAGTGCAGCACCACGAAGCCCATTTTGCAGCAGTGCTTGCTGAAAACGATTTACTACCTGGCGATGAAAATATTCTTGGCGTTGTGTGGGACGGAACCGGCTATGGCAATGACGGACAGATATGGGGCGGAGAATTTTTCAGCTATTGCAACAGCCAATTCAAAAGGATTGCCCATCTGAATTACTTCCCTGTATTAATGGGTGATAAAATGAGCCGTGAACCAAGGCTTTCGGCACTTTCATTGTGCAGGTCAATTCCGCTTGCGAGTGATGTACTTCAACAGAAGTTTTCAGAGGCCGAATGGAAATATTTCAATGAGCAACTTCAATTTGAAAAGCAAAATATTCAAACCAGCAGCATGGGCAGAATGCTCGATGGCATTGCAAGCCTGCTGGGCATTATAGACAAAGCAAGTTATGAAGGCGAAGCAGCCATGCTGTTGCAGGCCACTGCAGAAAATTGTGATTTGCAATCAGCTAGGTCCTATGAATTTGAAGTAGTGGGTGATATTGTTGAATGGCAGCCTGTGATAGCATCCATTGTTGCAGACAGGCTAAACAACATTTCAGTAACAGCTATTGCAGCAGGCGTACACATGGCGCTTGCAAAACTTGTGGATACAATGGCATCCATTACTAACTACATTCAGGTAGCCTTCAGCGGTGGAGTGATGCAAAATGCATTGCTGGTTGATTTGTTTTACAAGCAGTTGCAGCCGCTAAGAAAATTGTACTTCCACAAACAGCTTTCGCCCAACGATGAATGCATATCTTTTGGGCAAATTGCATGGTACATTGACCAGGATAGCGCTGCAAGCGTTGAAGATTACAACATGAAGTCGGATGTCCAAGAGAAATCAACAGAACCCATCATTATTCACTGAAAAAACAAACAATATGTGTCTTGCCATTCCCGGAAAAATTATTTCAATAGGAGCACAACTCGATGAAACATTTCGCAGTGGAAAGGTTTCGTTCGGAGGCATCATGAAAGACGTGAATCTGTGCATGGTGCCTGAGGCTGTACCAGGCGATTATGTTTTAGTACATGTTGGAGTAGCTATCAGCCGTGTAGATGAAGAGGAAGCGCAAAAAACTTTTTCCTACCTGAAGCAGATGGGCGAAGTGGCTGAGTTGGAAAACAATCCGGAACCGTAATCAACTCGCTATGAAATACCTGAGTGAATACCGCGACCCAGAGTTAGTAAAGGCATTTGTTAATGAGTTGCATCACATTACAACAAAGCAGTGGACCATCATGGAAATTTGCGGAGGACAAACGCACAGCCTGGTAAAAAACGGCTTGCTTGAAATGCTGCCCAAACAAATAACCATGGTGCACGGCCCGGGTTGCCCTGTGTGTGTTACACCCATCAGCATTATTGATGAAGCAATTGAACTTGCGGAAAGAAACGATGTGATACTTTGTTCGTTTGGCGATATGCTTCGCGTACCAGGCTCTAAAAAAAGCCTGTTGCAAGCAAAGGCCGAAGGTGCTGATGTTCGTATTTTATATTCACCATTAGAAGCAGTGGTGCTTGCAAAACAAAACCCGGACAAAGAGGTGGTATTTTTTGCCGTTGGATTTGAAACCACCGCTCCCGCCAATGCACTCAGCGTAATTCATGCGCACCAAATGAGTGTGAAAAACTACAGCATTCTTGCTTCGCACGTGTTGGTGCCACCCGCCATGGAAGCCATCCTGGGCGACCCCGAAAACAAGATTGATGCATTCCTGGCAGCAGGCCACGTATGCACCGTTATGGGCATGGAAGAGTATTACCCGGTAGCTGAAAAATACAAGACACCCATTGTTGTTACAGGCTTTGAGCCCGTTGATTTGCTGCAGGGCATTTTGATGGCGGTAAAACAACTGGAAGCAAGTGAATACAAAGTAGAAAACCAGTACAGCAGGGCCGTAAGCCGCGAAGGCAACAGGCTGGCGCAGGATGCATTGCAAAAAGTGTTTGAAGTGAGCGACCGCAGTTGGCGTGGCCTGGGCAACATTCCATCAAGCGGCTTCGAAGTTGCCGATGAGTATAAACAATACAATGCAAGAGTGAAATTTGGCTTTGGAGAAATCACCGACAAGGAAAACAAAGAATGCATTTCAGGCGACATCATGAAAGGTTTGAAAAAACCGTATGATTGTCCTCATTTTGGAAAAGGCTGTACTCCGGAGAATCCTATTGGAGCCCCCATGGTAAGCAGCGAAGGAGCTTGCGCAGCGTATTATCATTTTTATGGAATTGAAGAGACAAGTTCAGAACCTGCAATCAATGAGTAGCAAGGTAGTTGTTGTATTGCTAGGCGTGTTTATGTTGGTGCAATTAGCTGCAGGACAAACAGGCATCAAAGGCATTTATATTTTTAGTGAAACGGGAAGGAAGCCTGTACAGGATATTACAGTGTATACTGCCAATTATTCCTTTGCTGAAGTACCAGATGAAAATGGATTTGTAAATTTCAAGAGATGGCATGCAGGAGCCGACACCTTCTATGTAAGTGGCATTGGCTACGAACAACAAGTGTTACGGTTCAGCCAACTCAAACCAACAAATGGCATCGCAACCATCATGATGAAAGCAAAAATCATTTCGTTGGCCGATGTTATGGTCAGCGCCTCTTCACATAGCAACGTTTTCAAAACCATTGGCGCATTTGATATCCGGCTCAGGCCAATTACCAATTCTCAAGAAGTGCTACGCATGGTGCCCGGCCTATTTATTGGGCAACACGCTGGAGGTGGAAAGGCTGAACAGATTTTTTTGCGCGGCTTTGACCTTGACCACGGAACAGACATCAACATAACGGCCGATGGGTTGCCGGTAAATATGGTAAGCCATGCACATGGGCAAGGCTACGCCGATCTGCATTTTGTTATTCCTGAAATGATTGAAAAAGTGAATTTCAACAAAGGACCTTATTACACTGACAAAGGCAACCTGGCTACTGCCGGCTCTGTTGAATTTAAAACACAGAATTTTTTGAAGAAGAACTTTGTAAAGGCGGAAGCAGGACAGTACAATACATACAGAACCGTACTTGGCATGAACCTGCTGAAGCCTGGAACTGTCGATAAAAACAGGAGCCTGATTTTCGCCGGCGAAGCATCGTTCACCAATGGCTACTTCGACAACCCTCAACATTTTTACAGGCTGAACGGCTTACTGAAGTACAACGGCAAAATAGGAAAGAACTCTTACATGACTGCCGCTCTGAGTGCATTCACCAGCAAATGGGATGCAAGTGGTCAAATACCTGACCGCGCAGTGGCCGATGGAAGCATCAGTTTCTATGGTGCTATTGATAGCACGGAAGGTGGTAATACAAGTCGTTACAATGCATCATTAGAACTCATACACAACCTTCAAAATGGGGCTACATGGCGTAACCAATTTTACCTTACCCGTTATGCTTTTGAGCTCTATTCCAACTTTACATTTTACAAGGATGACCCAATAAACGGTGACCAAGTAAGGCAGAAAGAAAAGCGCTGGATTACAGGATACAACGGTTCGTACAAACAAGATATTTATTTAGGCAGCCTGAGAACAGAAGTTACAGCAGGCATGCAGCTTCGCTATGATGCAATTGACAATTCTGAATTGTCGAGGACAAAAAACCGGAACATTAACACAGCACAACTCACTTTGGGGGACATCTATGAATGTAATGGCGGTGTGTATGCACAACAGAAGTATTTTGTCAACAAAGATTTTGATGTAACTGCCGGCATTAGAGCAGATGCATTTTTGAACCGCTACGATGACCTTTTACAAGCAGGCAAACAATCATCCAGCAGCAGTGCGATTGTCAGTCCAAAATTGCAATTCAATTATCGCTTAAGCAAAAACACGCAATTGTATTGGTATTCGGGAAAAGGATTTCACAGCAACGACACAAGGGTAGCGGTACAGGAAAATGGAAAGGATGTAGTTACGCCAGCATGGGGAACAGATATTGGGGGCATTTTTAAACTCGGCAACAAATTAGTTATTCAAACTGCATTCTGGTATATGTGGATGAAGCAGGAATTTGTTTATGTTGGTGATGAAGCTATTGTAGAACCCGGAGGACAAACGCAAAGATTGGGATGGGACATGTCGCTGCGCTATGAAATGGTGAACAACCTGTTTGCCGATGTTGATTTGAATATCGCCAATCCACGTGCACTCAATGTTCCAAAAACAGAAAGCTACTTACCGCTTGCACCAAGATTTAGCAGCGCAGGAGGATTTACCTACCGGAGGCTGGAAGGCCTATCAGGAAGCCTGCGGTACAGGTGGATGGCAGAACGTCCCGCCAACGAAGACAACACAGTGATAGCTGCAGGTTACTTCATCGCCGATGCCACCTTGGGTTATAACCGGCACAACTGGGAGGCAGGTCTCTCGGTGCAAAACATTTTCAATTCAAACTGGAAGGAAACGCAATTTGATACGGAAAGCAGGTTAAAAAATGAACCTGCTCCTGTTTCTGAAATTCATTTCACAGCCGGCACACCTTTCTTTAGCAAACTTAGTTTCACTTTTTTCTTCTAATCGCTCCAACAATGACATCATTAGATTGCCCGCTACCCCAATTTGATTTCGACATTATTACACTCGGCCATGGCAGTGGCGGCCTGCTCACTCACAGGCTGTTGCAGAGTGGCGTATTCAACTTGTTCAGTAACCACCTGCTCGACCAGCAACACGACGGAGCCGTTTTGACGCTTGATGGACCTGTTGCTGTAAGTACTGACAGCTACGTGGTTACTCCACTCTTTTTCCCGGATGGGAATATTGGCGACCTTGCCATTAACGGTACCGTCAACGATTTGGCTATGTGTGGTGCGATGGCAAAATATCTGACGTTGAGTTTTATTATTGAAGAGGGGCTTCCTATCAACGACTTCTGGAACATTCTCACCAGTATTAAATCTGCGGCCGAGAATGCCGGAGTGCAGATAATTACCGGCGACACTAAAGTGGTAGAAAAGGGCAAAGGCGACCAACTCTTCATCAACACAACCG
>JBBIOQ010000022.1:0-32219 GCA_037443285.1 Sphingobacteriales bacterium
TTGCATCCACATTTGGCTACCTGCTATGGAAAAAACCATGAAGCCATATTCGGAAGCTGCCATTCTACTTTCAGGTATTAAGTGTGCAGGCGTTTTTTCGGATGCCGCACCCGAAATGAAATGATGTGTTCTGAATCCTTCGGCCTTCATGTATTGCAGGCTGTGCTCGTGACCGGCCAGGTAGGCATCCACACCGTATTTTTCAAAAAGGGGCTGAAGTATTCTACGCATGGCTTTGGTATCGTAGCCATCCGTTCTGCTGCCGCCCGAATACATTGGATGGTGCCCCACCACAATTTTCCACTTGATGTTGGGTGAGCCATCACTCAGCACCGATTCCAGCCATTGCTTCTGTGCAGTGCTGTCCTGCGTTTTCACATTCGGACCATACTCCGCATTGCTGTAGAACTGCGGTATGAGTGGATTGGTATCGATGAATGCAATGAGCACCTGCTGAGTAGTATCGCCGTTTACTGCAAACTTTTTGGAATAATACCGTGCCGGCATTTTCCATCTTCTGCTAATCTGAGAGTATTTCACCTGTGCATCGGGATTACTTTTGTAATCATGATTGCCGAGCACAACATACCAATCCCATTGCAGCGAAAAATCGGTATAAATGTTCTCGAAAGAATAATGAAAAAGCGGGTCCATTTCGCTGATGACACCACTGGGATAAAAATTGTCTCCCACCGCAATCACAAATTGCGATTTGATGGATGAAGCTGTTTTTCCCATCTGCGCTGCCACTTCTTTCTGGTGGTCGGCACCGTTCCTCCCCCAATCGCCCATCACAATAAAATTCAGGGCACCGTTGTGCAAATCAATACTTGCACCGGCAGGAGGAATTTCTGTAGAATCCCTGACAAAAACCTGCGCCTGCGCATTGATGAATATGCATGAAAGCAGTAGCGAAAGGAACCGAAGCTTTGACATAAAGGAATTTTTGGAAAGCCTGAGCAGTCAAAAAAAACCCGGGGCAATAATACCCCGGATCTATGGTTGCTTGCTTATGAAAAAGAACGATTAATTGTATCCGGGGTTCTGCACCAGTTTGTTGTTGGCTGAAATAGCAGAAGAAGGAACAGGGAACAGGCGACGATAGGTTTCATTGTTGGTTTTGCCCAATCCATATGAATCCTCAAAATGCCCAAACCTGATCATGTCATTCCTGTGCCAGCATTCCCAACTCATTTCGCGGCAACGCTCTGCATAGATGTCATCCAGCGTAACGGCAGTGAGTGCAGGACTTGTGGTACGAACTGCCCTAAGCATATTCATCAATGAAAGTGCTGTATGGCCCATTGTAGCCGTTCCACCACGCTGAATAGCTTCGGCCTTCATCAGAATGATGTCGGAATACCTGAAAACAGGAACGTCGTTATTCTGGTTACGGGTAATGGAATTGGGATCGGCCAGGAATTTGATATTCCTGTAACCAGTGTTCCAGGCAATCTCGTCTTTGCCAAGATCATACGCACTGGCTCCCAAACGTGAAACCGTAAGTGGTGAAAGGTTCAGTTGATAGGTATAGGCTGCGGTAGGACTGCCACCAGTGTAGAATTGGTCATAGCCGAGGTTGGTGGTCCTGACCATAATCGGCTGGCCATCATCCCAGAATTGCAAACCTGTGAGCCATTGCTTGTTGCGGATATCGTTGGGGTCGTTGAAGTAAGCATAGAACTCTGAGGTAGTCATACGAGGTCCGCTGGGCTTGTTGTTCACCAGGCCATTACCGGTAGTTAGATTGAGGACAGGGTCGACATTTGTACCTGGTGTAGAACCACTGTAACGGTATTTAATGCCCAGGTTTCTGTTCAAGTCATAACGAGCATAGAAGTTCCATCCGGCAGAGGTAGCAGGGTCGTAAGGAATTGCAAAGATGAACTCCTTCATAGCCGGTCCGTTTGTGGGGTAGAACATCTGGAGATAGGTAGCCCTGGGTTCCAGCGCATACTGCGTGCCACCGCCAGCATTGATCACACTGTCGCAGGCAGCTATACATTCATTCCACTTGGCAGTACCTGTGTACACTTGAGCATTCAGATACATTTTGGCGAGCAGTGCATATGCCATGTAGCGGGTTGGCTTACCATAAGTAGCTCCACCCGAAGCCGTTTTCAAATAGGGGATTACAGCTTTCAGTTCACTTTCAATAAAACTGAATACCTGGGCTCTCGAAGATTGTGTTCTCAATTCAGTGCTTGGGTACACGGTATCCATGGGCACTCCGCCGAACATATCCATCATATTCCAGAACATCATGGCCCGCATGGCCCGCATTTCAGACACACCTGTATTCTTTGCAGCACCATCAGGAGCTTGCTTCAAAATGTAGAGTGTCTGGTTACAAATACCAATCAGGTTTTGGAAATAGCTCCACTCACCACCAATGTTCGGATGGTCTTTGGTCCATGTATGCCTGTGAAGGTCAAGGTACCTGTTACCATCCACCCAGTCTGCAGCAAAAGTGCCCAACATTGATTCGTCAGTTGACTGGCTGGTGCAAAAGAAATGTCCTGTGGTGTAGCCATCCCTGAATGCAGTGTACACAGGGCCCATTACCGAATTAAACTGCGACTCCGTTTGCGGAAAGGTTTCAGGAGTGAGTTCCGATTTTACATCTACCACAATCTTATGGCAGCTGGTAAGGAAAGGAAGGATAACCGCAATAAATCCTATCCCTTTTGATATCTTTTTCATAATGCTTAATTGTTGATTTTTCAGAATGAAACATTTACACCAAACATCATTGTCCGGGTTTTTGGATAAAAGTTATTGTAGTCAATACCTGGAGCAACGCCACCCTGGTTTATTTCCGGATCAATTCCCTGGTAATCAGTGATGGTGAACAGGTTGGTGCCTGTCAAATACAGGCGGATATTGTTCACATACTTAAAGGGCTTTGAAAAATTGTAGCCTAGTGTTGCATTATCCATGCGTATATAATCTGCTTTATCAATATACCTGGTAGAATAGAAGGAATTGTTCTTATCCTTCATCTTGTCGTTCTGGGCGCTTACCAGGATATTGTTTTGCGAAGCTGCTGTTACATAAGAAAGGTCAGCACGTGTTGCATTGAAGATTTTGTATCCAAACACTCCCCTTATGAAGAAGTTCAGGTCAAAGTTTTTGTAGCGCAGGGTATTGGTCCAACCAACCAGTACTTGTGGTTGAGGATCGCCGGAATACCAGTAATCAGTACCAATAGCGGGTGAAATGGTTGTTTTCCCATCATGCTTCAGGAACATGGAAGTATCGCCTGGGTTCTTGCCTGCATAGCTCAAAGTGAAGAACTGACCTATGGGATAACCAACTTTCAGGATCTGGAGGGTTGCTCCTGTTTGACCAGGTCCTTCAGGGTCAGAGTAGCGAATGGAGTCGCCGTTGGAGTATGGTCCTTGCAGGCTGGTGATTTTGTTGGTATTGTGCGCCAGGTTCAACCCGGTATTCCAGGTAAATCCGTTCTTGTTGATTGGAGTGGCATTCAAGGTCAGCTCAATTCCCTTGTTGGAAACACTACCACCATTTGCCCAGATTTTTCCACCCGGCACCAATGATGATGGAACTGAGTAATTAAACAGCATGCCATCTGTTTTCTTATCATACCAGTCGATTGATCCGGTCACGATTCCTTTAAAGATAGAAAAGTCTATACCAATATTGGTAGTGGCTGTTTTCTCCCAACGCAGGTTGGGGTTAGCTCCCTGCAAAGGTCCATAGGCATTGTCCTGAACTCCGTTGTTGTAGTAAGTACCGGTGATGCCATAAATCAACTTGCCGGTGTAGGCGCCAATACCTCCCGAGTTACCGGTTTCACCATAGCTGGCACGCAGTTTCAAATCGTTGAAAATGTTCTGTCCCTGCATGAAGCCTTCCTGGCTGATGCGCCAGGCAACGCTTCCCGACGGGAAATAACCCCAACTGTTGTTTTCACCAAATACCGAACTGCCATCCCTTCTAAGAGAACCTTGCAACAGGTATTTTTCCTTGTAGTTGTAGTTTATCCTTCCAAAGTCAGAAATCAGCCTGACTTGACCGTAAGTCAGGTCATTGCCAAAACCAATGCGGTAGGAAGTAATGGCATATGGGTTTCCAAGAACCAGGTTGCTGTAGCCAATGTTATCGCTGGGGAAATTGGTGCTTGAAGCCTGGAATCCTTCGCCGTAAGCATTTTCCTGCCAGGAGTAACCAAGTACTGCATTAATGGAATGTTCACCGAACTTCTTATTCCAGGTCAGGAAGGATTCAAGATTCTGGGTTGTGTTCTGGTATGAACTCCTCAGAGCCGATCCGTTGCGGCCAAACAAGTTACCGATGAGGGTATGTGAAATGCCGATACCGGGGTCAGGGTTATTATAAAAATTTGAAGTTGGATACATACCAAAGTAGCTGCCATAATACTCACCATGCATGGAAGTATTCTTTTGGTAAGACAGGTTGGTATTGAAAGTGAATCCTGCAGGAAGTTTCGCTTCAAAAGTGAAATTCCCAATCATCGAACTGTACTTGGTTTCATCCACTGCGTTATTAATGATGGCAACCGGGTTGAAATAGCCTGTGGTGTTCAGGTTTTCAAAATAGGTGCCGTCAGGATTTTTTACAGGCGAAACAGGAAGGTGCTTGGCAGCCTGCAGCAAAACGATATTCTGTAATGGAGTATAGCTTGCGTTGCTGGTAGAGTTCACCACGTTCAGGCCAAACTTCAATTTATCATTCAGTGCATATTGCTCCACATTCAAACGGGTAATCAGTCTTTTCAAATCACTCTTGAGCAGAATACCTTCTTTGTCAAAATAATTGACGCTGGCACTATAGGTGGTATGTTCTCCACCACCACTGAATGCCAGGTTATGGTTTTGAGAGAAAGCAGACGAACGCTGGATTTCCTTTTGCCAATCTGTATTCGCACCCTTGTCATCGTTGGGAGAGAAAGCAGAGCCGTTTGCAGTGAGATATGCACGAAGTTGGTCTGAATTCATGAGGTTGAGCCTGTTGCTCACATTTTCAACACCTACATAACCATTATAGGTGGTTTGTACCTGGCCTTTTCTTCCGCGTTTGGTGGTAATCATGATAACGCCGCTGGATGCCCTGTTACCATAGATGGCGGTAGCAGCAGCATCTTTCAAAACGTCGATAGAAGCAATATCATCCGGAGCTACAGTAGTAATATCCGCTCCTGGCACACCGTCAATTACATAAAAAGGTGCTCCCGGGCTGTTCACGGTAGAAGGGCCACGGAGAATAACGGCAGCGGGCTTGTTGGGGTCGCCACTTGAGGTAACATTCAAACCGGCAACCTTGCCTTGCATCAGTTGCCCAACATCACCGATGGCCCCGCGATTCAGATCGTCAGGTTTCAGTGTTGAAACCGCACTGGTAAGTGCCCTGCGGGTAGAACGGCCGTAACCTACAACAACGGCATCTGACAGTGACGATGTTACGCTTTGCAGCACAACATTGTAGATGGCGTTTGCACCAACCGTAATCTGAAAGGACGTATAACCTACTGAACTGAACAGCAATACATCGCCATCGGCAGCATGGATGGTGAATGAGCCTGCTGCATCGGTAGCAGTGCCGGTGCTTTTGCCCTTAATGGAAACGGAAACTGCCTGCAACGGGTTGCCTGCATTGTCAGCTACTTTGCCTTTGATCTCTTTTGTTGCGGCTGTTTGCGCAAAAATGACCATTGGCAATAAGAACAACAAGGTCAATAGTGAAGCGACCTTACTGTTCAACCTCGGAAAACATGTCATTCGCATAATCAGAAGTTTTGTCTGGTTAAAATGAGGGGATTTTTTCTTATTTAAAATAAACCTGGCTGTTAAGGCCTGATATGTGGTTTTCAGGTATGAAGTGGCTAATCGGATGTTTCAAATCCTTCCTAATTCACGCTCATGCTTTATTATCATTCTTAATACGACAGTAGAATAATCAGTTGTTGGTTCTGGCAATTATGGATATGATTCTTCGTTGGAAGTTCCTGCTAATAAATAAACACCTGACAATCGTTGTTTTGGCTTTTTTCTCTTTTGATGCGGTGGGCGAAGCAGCAGTTTTTCATTTCATTAGGAATCGGCAACTTCTCCGAGGCAAACAATCTTGAAAGTCTTTAGCTAAATTCAACTCTTTTTTTAAGAGTATATTCAATTAGTATTCTTTTATTTACGAAATCGTTTTCGGTAGAACATCCTGTATTTAACCAAAACCAACCGCCACAGCGGAATTTTTCCTGCCTATTCATGAGAAAGACCAACATCAAAGAACTGGCCCAAATTCTCAACCTTTCCGTTGCCACGGTGTCAAAAGCACTGCGGGACAGTCATGAAATAAGTGAGCAGACCAAAAAGAAAGTTCTCGAAGCAGCAAAAGATTTCAACTACACTCCCAATCCTTATGCCAGCAGCCTTCGCAGAAAGAAGAGTAAAACCATTGCTGTTATTCTGCCAGAGGTGGCCGATAACTTTTTCTCACTTGCTATTAATGGCATTCAATCGATTGCAGAATTGAAGGGCTACCATGTGCTCATTTATCTATCGCACGAAAGCTTTGAAATAGAGAAAACAGTAGTGGAAGACTGCAGGAGTGGAAGGATTGATGGATTGCTCATTTCCATCACCAGCGAAACCCAATCGGCCGGGCATATAATGAAGCTGCAAAGCGAAAACATACCTATTGTTTTTTTCGACAGGGAATTTGAAGAAATTGTTGCACCCAAAGTGCTAACCAATGATTATGAATCGGGCTATCTCAGCGCAAGGCTATTGATTGAAAGAGGATGTAAATCGCTTCAATTCCTTTCCATTTCATCCAGCCTGCCTATCTGCACAAAAAGAGCGCAGGGATTCCTTGATGCTATTGCAGAAGCAGGGATGGCAAAAAAGGAAGAGGAAGCCATTTTTTATTGCACTGGCACCCATGCTGAAACACATGAACAGATAAGAAACCTGGTAGCCAACAGAAAAGACATTGATGGTATGGTGGCATCAGTTGAACGACTGGCCATCCAGGTGTACCTGTCTTGCCATGAGTTGGGTGTAAATATTCCGCACGACTTGAAAGTGATTGCTTTTTCAACAGTTGAAACTGCACCCATACTGAACCCTTCATTATCAACAATAACGCAGCCTGCATTCGAAATTGGCAAGACAGCAGCTGATATTCTTTTTACGCTTATGGATGGAAAAGATTATGGCTATTCAAAAAAGCCGGTAATACTTCCATCAGTATTGATAGAAAGAGATTCAACAAAAAATTAAAGCGTTCACCAGGAACGCTTTAATGATTACCAAACACCATTTTACCATTGCACCAGATGCCCTCTTAAAAAAAGCAGCATCAAATTTCTATTCAAACCAAAGCAGCAGGTTACCTCACTGCTTCAAGGCTGGCCTCATTAGATTTCACCTTTTTAGCCGCAACAATTTCATCCAGTCTTACAGGTCGGCCTTCCTTCATCGACAAGCCGGCAGCCACAGCAATTCGGGTAGCTTCCAACGCATCTTCGGCGCCAACAGGCACAGGCTTGTCGTTGGTCAGCGCATCAATGAACATACTCATCTCACTGAGGTAAGAGTCAGCATACCTGTCCATGAAAAAGTCCAGTGGCAATGCCTGGTGAATGCCATTCTCATTGTAAAGAATGTTGCGGTTGTGCTGGTTATTTTCAACCTGGACCATGCCACTGTTTCCAAACACTTCAATGCGCTGGTCATAACCATACACTGCTTTCCTGCTGTTATCAATCACAGCATAGGTTCCGTCTTCGAAAGTGAGGGTTGTAAGTGCCGTATCAATATCACCTGCTTCACCTACAGCTTTGTCCACCATTACCAATCCTTTCGCAAAAACTTCCACCACTTTCTTATTCATCATGTACCGGGCCATGTCGAAATCGTGGATTGCCATGTCCATAAACAAGCCGCCCGAATTGCGGATATAATCAATGGGTGGCAATCCCGGATCGCGGCTGGTGATTTTTACAATTTGCACATTGCCAATCTTTCCGGATGCCACGGTCTTGTGCGCCATCATGAAATCGGGATCAAAACGACGGTTGAAACCCATCATGAGTTTTACACCTGCATTACGGGCCGATTCGACCAATGCTGTAGTTGTTTCCAGCGAAAGGTCCATTGGCTTTTCGCAAAATATGTGCTTCTTGCTGTTGAGCGCCAGCTCCAGCGATTTGGCATGCGCACTGGTGGGCGAGCAAATCAGCACCGCATCCACATCGGGATGTGCAATTACTTCCTCTTCATGCTTCGAAAAAAATATGTTGCCATATGTTTTTTCAAAAGTGCTCTTTTCAAGAAGCGGATCTGCAACTGCCACCAACTGGGCATTTTCAAAATGATGCAGTATGTTTTTGAAATGAATCTTTCCGATTCTTCCCATTCCCAAAAGGCCGATACCAACTGTTTTCACGTTAATGATTTTTTATGTTTTTCAAATGGCTATTCAAATCGTTTTCTGTGTGAGGTTTTATTATAACCCGATGTCGTGCAAGTAGTTCCTGTTGTTGAGTGCACATTGTTTGGGATTGCCCATTCCCGGCAGCACATCCTGTTCCACCACGATCCACCCGTCATACCCTGTTGCTTCCAGTTTTTCCTTCACTGCTTCAAAATCCACACTTCCTTTACCCAACTCACAGAATACACCATGGGCTACCGATTCAAAATAATCCCAGTTGTGCTGCTTAGCCTGCTCGGCAACTGACGGTGAAAAATCTTTGAAATGCACATGCCAGATGCGGCTGCGATGCTTGGTAAGAAATGCAACATGATCAGTGCCACCGCCAAACGAGAAATGGCCGGTATCAAAGCATAGTCCAAGAAGGTTGGGATCAGTATGTTCCAGCAAGGCATCAATTTCTGCCGGTGTTTCAATGTAGCCTGCGCAGTGATGATGAAAAACAGTGCGCATGCCATATTGTTCTTTTACTGCTCTTGCAACTTTTTCGGCACCCTTTGCAAACACAGTCATCACTGCTTCTGAAAGACCATCTGCCGCAGTGATTCGTCCTGCATTTTTAGTACGGAATTCTACACTGCCATTTTCATCGGCCAAAACAATGAATGCATTTGTGTAACCGGCAGCATGCATCAACCCTGCTACCTGCAAAGCTTTTTGCACGCCAGCATCGTGTGCTGCTTCATGCGACAATGCCACAGGAACAAATGCGCCAAGCAATTGAAAATTACGCTTGTCAATTTCTGCATGCAACTGTGCAGGATCAGTAGGCATGAAACCCCAGTCACCCAATTCGGTTCCGGCATAACCGGTTTCCTGCATTTCATTAAGCACCTGCTCAAAGCCCTGTGCTTTTCCCTCGAGATCAAATTCCAAAGCACCCCAGGAGCAAGGCGCATTTGCAATTTTTATGTTACTGCTCATTGTAGATATTTTAGAATTTTCTTGACCATTCTTTCGGCCAACGCTCAATCACCACTTTTGTTTGTGTAAAAAATTCTACGGCATGTTTTCCCTGGCCGTGCAGGTCGCCGAAGAAGCTGTCCTTCCATCCACTGAATGGGAACTGCGCCACGGGTGCCGCCACGCCAATGTTGATACCAATATTTCCTGCCATTGCTTCATTGCGGAATTTTCTTGCGTTACTTCCGCTGCTGGTAAAAAGGCAAGCCATGTTGCCATAGTTATTTGCATTTACAAAAGCTATGGCGTCATCAATGTCATTCATGTGCAACAGCGTCATCACAGGCCCGAAAATTTCTGTCTTCATCAGTGTGCTGCTCAACGGAAGATTCTCAATGATGGAAGGCTTTAGGAAGTTGCCGCCTTCAAAATCCTTGATGCTTGCACCTCGTCCATCTAACAAAAGAGAACCGCCTTCTTTCACTCCCAACTCAATCAGGCTTTCCACCCTTGACTTACTTTCCGGAGTGATGACCGGGCCCATTTCAACGCCTGCATTCAAGCCGAACCCGGTGTTGCGTGCTTTGGCTGATTCGTACAGCGACTCACGGATTTTGTTGTTGTCATCAATGGTGATGATTACAGAGGCGGCGAGGCAACGTTGGCCTGCACAACCAAATACACTGTCAGTGATTATTTGTGAAGTCATTTCCACATCAGCATCGGGCATCACTATTACAGGATTCTTTGCACCACCCTGTGCCTGCACACGTTTGCCGTTGGCCGTGCCCTTTGAATAGATATATCGTGCCACAGGCGTGCTGCCTACAAAACTCACCGACTTCACATCGGCATGTTCCAGAATAGCATCTACACTTTCCTTGCCACCGTGCACCATATTCAACAAGCCTTTCGGAAGATCGAGCTGGTCAATCAGTTCGAAAATTTTCACCATGGTCAGCGGCACTTTTTCCGATGGCTTCACAATCATGCTGTTGCCGGTTGCAATTGCATACGGCAGGAACCAGAATGAAATCATAGCCGGGAAATTGAAAGGCGCGATGCATGATGTAACACCCAACGGCTGGCGAATCATGTATTCATCAATGCCGGTTGCGATGTTTTCCAGGAACTCACTTTGCATGAGCATGGGAGCACCACAAGCCACTTCCACATTTTCGATGGCACGCTGCAATTCACCTCTTGATTCGGCCAGTGTTTTACCGCATTCCAGTGTAATGAGCTTTGCAATTTCCTCTGTGTTTTCTTCCAGTAATTTTTTCAGCTTATACAATGGCTGGATCCTTCTCAACACAGGTACCCGTTTCCATTCTTCATACGCCTTTTGGGCAACTGCTGCAGCCTCAATTATGTCTTGTGCAGTGGCCGCACCATAAGGTACTTTTGCCAGCACTTCATTGGTGGCAGGATTCAAAACATCCTTTGTTTCCTTGCAATTACTTTCGACCCATGCACCGTTGATATAGTTTTTCAAAACACTCATGCTATAATGATTTTATGAGATAATAGATTTTCGTTTTATGCTTACAAATACCTGCGCTTCTTCTGGCGCTTTTCATTCAGCGTTTTCAGGCTCTTGTTGATGGTGACTATTTCCGATTGCTCCGATATGGGCACTTCCCACCATCCAAAGCCGCCTACCCGCAAATCTCTTTCTGTTTCAATGTAGATGACCGTAGTGCGGTCGGCCTGTTTTGCTGCCACGAAGGCCTCTTTAAATTGTGCCATGGTTTTTGTGCGTAGCACCAACGCACCATAGCTTTCGGCATTGGCAGCCAAATCCACAGGCAGGTAGCCGCCATCCAACTGGCCTGTTTTTTTGTTACGGAATTTGTAGTGCGTACCAAATCCCTGCGAGCCTAATGCATTTGACAAACCGCCAATGCTTGCATAGCCATTGTTGTTGAGCAGCACTATTACAAACTTGATTCCTTCCTGGATGGAGGTGATGATTTCCTGCGACATCATGAGGTAGCTGCCATCACCCACCATTACATACACTTCACGAGAAGGGTCGGCGAGTTTTGCACCGAGGCCTCCGGCAATTTCGTAACCCATGCAGGAGTACCCGTATTCAAGGTGGAAACCCTTGCTGTCAGTGGTTCTCCAGAGTTTATGCAGGTCGCCCGGTAAACTGCCTGCTGCGCACAACACAATATCTTTTTCCGAAGCAAATGAATTGACAGCGCCGATTACTTCTCCCTGGCTCACCTTATTTTTTACCTGCGTATTGTACACCTGCTCCACTTGCTGGTCCCAGCTTGCATTGAATTTCTTTACAGCGTTTGCATATGCATTGCTTACTGTGTAAGTATCCAGCAAGCGAATCAATTCCTTCAATGTTTCTTTTGCATCGGACACAACAGGTAATGCGCCTTGTTTGAATGAATCGAATTCGGAAACGTTGATGTTTACAAACTTCACTTTGCTGTTTTGAAATGCAGATTGCGAAGCAGAAGTGAAATCACTGTATCGGGTTCCGATGCCAATCACAACATCTGCCTTTTCACAAATTTCAATAGCGCCCGGAGTACCTGTAACGCCCACTGCGCCTAAGTTTTGCGGCTCATCGTAACGCAAAGAACCTTTGCCGGCAAAGGTTTCTGCAACAGGTATGCCTGTTTTATTCACCAGCTTTTTCAGTTCGCCACAGGCATCGCTGTAGATAACGCCACCGCCTGCAATAATCACAGGCCTGCGAGCTGACTTAATAATCTTAGCAGCTTGTTTCAATACCTCACGGTCGGCCCTTTGACGCTGTATGTGCCACACTTTCTTTTTAAAAAACTCCACCGGAAAATCAAATGCTTCTGCCTGCACATCCTGCGGCATGGCAATGGTTACAGCGCCTGTCTCAGCCGGCGAAGTAAGTATGCGCATCGCCTTGGGCAATGCCGACAATAATTGTTCGGGGCGTTGAATCCTGTCCCAGTATTTTGATACGGGTTTGAAACAATCATTCACCGAAACATCATTGGTGTACTGGTTTTCGAGTTGCTGCAAAACAGGGTCAACTGAACGGTCGGCAAAAATATCGCCGGGCAATAACAGCACTGGAAGCCTGTTGATGGTGGCTGTGGCAGCGCCTGTTATCATGTTCGTTGCACCGGGTCCGATAGAAGTCGTGCACACAAATGCGCCCAACCTGTTTTTCACTTTTGCGTATGCAATGGCTGTATGTACCATGGCCTGCTCGTTGCGGCACTGGTAGTATTTGAACGAGGGATATTGCAGCAAAGCCTGACCAATGCCGCCCACATTGCCATGACCGAAAATGCCAAAGCATCCGGCGAAAAAGGATTGCTCAACACCATCTCTTTCTACAAACTGATTTTGCAAATACAAAATGGTAGCCTGCGCAACTGTCAATCTTTTTATTGCATTTTTCATATACGTCTCATTAGTTACCTCAACAGTTCCTAACCTTAATTCTCAAACCTCAAACCTTATACCTTACACCTACTTTACAGTCAAAGCCCTCCTCTCGATTCAATAAACTTCATCAGTTCTTCTATGTAAGGCATGTCATTGGCACAGCCGGGTTTTTGCACCACCCATGCACCACTTGCATTGCCGAGACGGCATGCTTTGTACAAATCCCAACCTTGCAGGTAGCCATAAATAAAGCCACTGGCAAATGCATCGCCGGCGCCCAGCACATTTAGCACTTCCACCGGGAAACCCGGTACTGTTTCGCTGGTGCCATCTTTTCTGTGAATAGAAACACCTTTCGAACCTCGTTTTACAATCAGCACTTCAGTGCCTGCTTTGAGTATTCTTTCTATGGAAGCATCAATATCACCCTTGATTTCAGGAGCAGATATTTGTTGGTGTTTGATCTGCACCTGGCCTGCATCCTGCAGGGTGGCAGCAAGAATCTCTTCTTCTGTGCCGATGGCAATTTTCACTTTAGGCAAAATGGCTCTTACCATCAAACCGAATGACCGCAGGTCTTTCCATTGGTCGGCCCTGAAATCGATATCCAGCACCACATCCACGTTGTTTTCAAAGGCAGTTTCCACGGCATAAAAAACAGCGCTGCGGCTGGGCTCAATATTCAATGCAGTGGCTGAAATTTCCAGCACTTTGTACTGCGGAATATTGGCGTTGATCACATGGTCAATGGTCACCTGGCTATCGGCGCAGTTGTCGCGGTAGTACACAAGTGGAAAGCGGTCGGGTGGTTCAATGCCCAACACCACGGCACTGGTTCTTGCACCATCAATGCGTGGAATAAATTCAGTATTTACGTTTTGCTTTTTCAGAAAATGAATCAGGAAGTCTGCAATCTTATCGTTGCCAACACCTGTGAGCAAAGTGGCCTGTGCGCCTAGCCTTGAAGCGCCAACGGCAATATTCAATGGCGAACCGCCTACAAAAGCATCAAAGCCTTTTATGTCAACGAAATCAGCCCCAATATTCTGCGAATACAGGTCGATGGATGACCTTCCGAAAGTGATGAGTTCAAATGGCTTTTGCTCCATAATTTTTCTATTAATCATTCATTGCTGCGGTGACCATCGGAATGCGGGGATCCTTTCCGCTCCACGAATCAAACATCCACACATGATCGGGGTCGGGCGTGTTGGCCAGCGACTGATCACTGCCGGCCAAAAAATTCAGGTAGTAACAATTGAAACCATGACCGGCAACCACCGGATGAAATCCCTTTGGTACCAGCACCACATCGTTGTTGTGCACTTTGATTACTTCATCAAGACTTCTGTCGGCAGTGTACACCTGCTGAATGGCAAAGGCGCCAGAACCCTGCATTTTAAAAAAGTAAAACTCTTCGAGGTTAGCCTCCAGCAATTTTCCATCGGCATCAATAATCCTTTCATCGTGCTTGTGTGCCGGGTAAGAACTCCAGTTGCCTGCAGGAGTGTACACCTCAACGGCAACTAACCTACTGGCCCCAAAACCGGGCTCAATCAAACTGTTGATTTGGCGGGTAGCATTATCGCCGCCTCGTATTTCGATGGCGGCTTCAGCCGGCGTTTTAAACCGTGCAGGAAAATCGTCTTGCGCTTTGCACCAGCCGGCTGCAAGGTCCAGCACCTCTGACTGCGCAGTGAATGCAAACGATGTATGCCTTGGCAAATACAGGGTATGTGCAATGCCTTCAAAAACACTCTTGCGACCATTGACAGTTTGCCAATTGCCTTTGGATGTTTTCACGGAATAATTGCCACTCAACAGGATGAACCCATATTCATTTTCACCGGTATTGCCTTCCCAAACTTCACCCTTGCACATCAGCCTTGCTTCCATGTTCAGGTGCGTCCACCCGGCATCGGCAGCCCCTATTTTCTGGTAGGTGCCCGATGGCTGTGGATGCCGTAATAAATGGGATGTATAACTCATGAATTAATTCATTTTTATGGTTGCCTTTCCAATGCAACCAAGCAATTCAAACCGTTCTATCATCAACTCCTTATATGCTTTCATGTATTCCTTACCGGGAATAACAGGGTCAAACTGGTCCGGCTGATTATGGAAGAATTCACGATAAACCCTTGCCCACAGTAAGCGCAGGTCGGTGGCGATATTCACCTTACAGACACCGAGGCTGATTGCCCTTTCCAAATCGGCTGTGCTCACGCCGCTTGCCGAATGTTGCAATTTTCCACCCAGTCGATTGATGGCTTCAACATCCAGCCTGTTCACCATGGAAGCGCCATGCAGTACCAATGGAAAGCCGGGTAATTGCTGCTGAATTTTTTCCAGCACCTCAAACTGCAAGCCCTGGTTTCCGCTGAATTTATATGCCCCATGGCTGGTGCCCACAGCTACTGCAAGGCTGTCGCAGCCACTCATTTCCACAAACTGCCGGGCCTGCGCCGGGTCCGTGTATTTTGCTTTCGATGCGTCAATGTCGAGGTCATCTTCCACACCACTGAGCACTCCCAGTTCTGCCTCTACCATAATGTCTTTGGCGTGTGCTTTTTCCACCACCGCTTTTGTTCTGCCTATGTTTGTTTCAAACGCATCATGCGAAGCATCGATCATGACTGAATTGTATCCTGCTTCAATGGCAGGGTACGCATGTTCTTCATTGCCATGATCAAGGTGAATGGCATGAACCACACCGGGGTAGATGTTTGCCGCCGCTTCAATCATTGCCATAAGCATGGCAGGATGCGCATAATTTCTGGCTGCAGGAGTAATTTGTACGATGATTGGTGTAGCCGAATCCTGTGCCGCCGCAAACAGGCCATGCACTTGTTCCATATTGAACACGTTCACAGCTGCAATGGCATACTTACCATAGCATTGTTCAAATAATATGCTGGTCGATACGGACTTCATGGCAATGAGTGCAACAAGCTGGGCCTGATATTTTAAGCTGTCAGTTTATATCGGGAAAGCCTTTCATGGCGCTGCATCCAAAGTACATTTGCGAGTGCATCACCCTGAAAAACATCTATTAAACACCGGAATGATTTGTGAGGCAGAACTCAGGATTGAAACGACAAACCGACAAGACACTTCCATTCTTGAGCCCATTACTGAGCATAGCAATCGTTCAATTTTTCAGTTGGCATTTGAATCAATCCACTGGTCGTTCAGCCAATCCAAAAGTACATCTCTCATAAAGCTGGCCACTTTTAGTTACTTAACCGTTTTCGTAACTTTTGGGTATCATCGGCCTTCATCATTTTACATTTATTGCAGCATATGAAAAAAAAGAAAGATGGTATCAATTTGATACTACGGTATAGCTATTTGCTTTGGCTGCCATGGTGTTTTGTCTATCCTGTGGCCGCACAGCAAAAGGCCCGGGTTTCCAGTCCCGACAAAGCAATTACTGTAAATGTTACCCTGGAGAAGGGGCTCCTCTTTTACGCTATAGAACATCAAGGGACATCCGTGATAGAGCCATCGCAACTCGGCATTGAAATGGATGCCGGGAACTTCGCCAGTCACCTGGAAATCAAACATGTTACCTCTCCGGAGTTGGTGAAAGAATTCTATGATACACGCAATGCCAAACGCAGCCACAATACTTACACAGCCAACCGCGTAACTGTTTCATGCGCAAATGAGCAGGGCAAAAAGATGGATGTCATTTTCAGCGTAAGTAATGATGGCGTTGCATTCCGCTACTATTTCCCTTGGGTTGGCAGCAAAACGTCAACCATCGAAAAAGAGTTGACATCCTACCATTTTGCTGCTACAGCCAAAGCCTGGCTGCAACCCATGAGCGAAGCCAAAACAGGATGGGAACATTGCCACCCATCGTATGAAGAACAATACCAACAAAACATTCCGGTGGGAACATTGCCATCAACAAAAGTGGGTTGGGTGTACCCTGCGCTGTTTCAATCCAATGGCAACTGGGTACTTATAACTGAAGCAGGATTAGACGGCAGCTATTGTGCAACACGTTTGGTAAATGATTCAGGCTCCTCCGTTTACAAGGTTGGTTTCCCCGACCCGCGGGAAGTGTTTACCGGCAAGGGCTATCTGCCACAAAACAACAAACCGTGGTACACGCCGTGGCGCATACTCTGCATCGGCAGCCTGAAAACTATTGCAGAATCAACATTGGGTACCGACCTTTCGCCTAAAGCTATTCCACTCGATGCTTCATTCATTAAACCTGGCAAGGCATCGTGGAGTTGGATCAATTCAAAGGATGATTTTATTGTGTATGATGAGCAGAAAAAGTACATCGACTTTGCCGCCGATATGCATTGGCAATATTGCCTGATTGATGCAGACTGGGATACCAAAATTGGCTACGATAAAGTGAAAGAACTGGCAGATTATGCAGCAAAGAAAAATGTTGGCATTTTGCTGTGGTACAATTCTGCCGGCGACTGGAACACGGTGAAATATCATCCAAAAGGATTGCTGCTGACAAAAGAAGGCAGGGAGAAAGAATTCAGCCGCTTGCAAGCCATGGGTATCAAAGGCGTGAAGATTGATTTCTTCGGTGGCGATGGTCAGTCCATGATTCAATACTATATCGACATCCTGAACGATGCGGCGAAATACAAGCTGTTAGTGAATTTTCATGGCGCCACGCTGCCAAGGGGCTGGCAAAAAACCTATCCGCACCTCATGACTACTGAAGCCATTTACGGCATGGAAATGGTAACCTTTCAGCAAAGCGCTGCGGATGCACAGCCTACGCATTGCGCCGTGATTCCCTTTACACGCAATGCCTTTGATCCAATGGACTTTACACCGATGAATTTGCATAAGCTAACACATTCAAAATCCATACGCAGAACAAGTTCAGCATTTGAACTCGCCCTATCTGTCGTCTTTCTGTCGGGCATACAACACTATGCCGAAAACCCGGAAGGAATGAGCCATGTGCCTGCCTTTGCGAAGCAGTTTCTTCAAACGCTTCCCAACTATTGGGATGATGTACGATTTATTGATGGCTTCCCGGGCAAGTTTTTGGTGGTGGCACGCCGCAGTGGAAGCAAGTGGTATGTGGCAGGGATAAATGCAGAACCACAGGAAAAAGTGTGGCAGCTCGACCTTTCTACCCTTGGAAAAACAAAGGGAAAGATGATAACCGATGGTACTGGTGAAGAACTACTACAACAACTTGAAATAAGTATCGGACCCTCAAAGAAAATTCCGGTTAGAGTTCCATCAAACGGAGGCTTTGTAATTGTGCTATAATCAACAAAAAAGTATGAACAGAAGAACCCTTATCAAAAATCTGTCAGCATCTGTTCCGGCATTTTGGTTGAGCCAATCATTGAAGGCCAATTCCATTCTTGATTTTGGTGATGCCAATGAACCTATGGCAAAAGGTCCGTTCAAGCCGGCATGGGATTCATTAAAGCAATACACAGTTCCTGATTGGTTTCGCGATGCAAAGTTTGGCATTTGGGCACACTGGGGTCCGCAATGCCAACCAGAGTTTGGCGACTGGTATGCACGCAGCATGTACATTGAAGGCAGCAATGTTTACAAATACCACCTGGAGAAATATGGCCATCCTTCGAAGTTTGGTTTTAAAGATGTAATTCATGAATGGAAGGCCGAAAATTGGAATCCTGAACAATTACTCGAACTATATGCCAAGGCAGGCGCAAAGTATTTTGTGGCGTTGGCCAATCACCACGACAATTTCGACAACTACGATAGTAAATATCAGCCCTGGAATTCGGTGAAATATGGTCCGCAAAAAGACCTGATTGGAGGATGGGCAAAAGCCGCAAGAAAAAACGGTTTGCGGTTTGGTGTAAGTGTACATGCGGCGCATGCATGGATTTGGTACGAGCAGTCGCAAAAAGCGGATAAGACAGGCCCATTCGCAGGTGTGCATTATGATGGCAAACTCAGCAAAGCAGAGGGCAAAAACAACTGGTGGAGCAAATTGGACCCACAGGATTTATATGCGCAAAACCATGCCCTGAGCGAGGGAAGTGAAGATGAAAGATATATTCATAAGCAATGGAACTGGGGCAATGGCGCCACGCCTCCATCGAAAGAATACTGCGATAAATTTTACAATCGTACGGTTGACCTCATCAATAAATACAACCCCGACCTGCTCTATTTTGATGATACTGCCCTGCCACTGTGGCCGGTGAGTGATGCGGGTCTTCGTATAGCTGCCCACTACTACAATCACAGCATTAAGCAGCACGGCAAACTTGAAGCAGTACTAAACGGCAAGATACTCGATGAGGAACAACGTAAATGCATGGTGTGGGATATTGAACGCGGGCAAAGCAATACTATAGAAACTTTCCCCTGGCAAACGGATACCTGCATCGGACACTGGCACTACGATAGGCCCTTGTATGAAAAGCATGGATACAAAAGCACTCAAACGGTTATTCATACATTGATAGATGTGGTAAGTAAAAATGGAAACCTTCTGTTAAGTGTACCTGTGCGAGGTGATGGAACCATAGACCCTGATGAGCAAAAAATAATTGAAGGCGTTGCCGACTGGATGCAAATCAATAGTGAGGCTATTTACAGTACAAGACCATGGACAATATTCGGAGAAGGGCCGGCTATTGAAACAGCTTCACCACTTTCGGCACAAGGATTTAATGAAGGAAAAGGAAAACCATTTACTGCAGCAGATGTTCGCTTCACCAAAAAGGGAGAAACACTGTATGCTTTTTTAATGGGTTGGCCCGGAGAAAAAGAAGTCGTCATCAAATCATTGGCAGCTTCATCACCACATTTGAATGGCGCGAAGATTTTATCTGTCAGCATGCTGGGTAACCAATCAACAATTATTTGGAACCAGAACAATGAAGGACTCAGAGTGCAAATGCCCAAACAGGCCCCATGCCAAAACGCGGTGACACTCAAAATATTAATGAGTGCATAACATTTTTTAAGAACCATTCAATACCAATGCTCTCCCTATTTTTTAAAACACATCGACAGAACATTCATTATCCATTTTTCAATCATACGCATGAATAGATCGGCACAAATCATTTTTACGGGCGCCTTCGTATTGTTGATGCCTTTTCTTTCACAAAGCCAGTATTACCAATACGTTGACCCATTCATTGGTTCTGAAGGCGAAGGAAACGTATTCGTTGGTCCTTCCTGTCCGTTTGGTATGGTGAAGCCAGGACCGGACATGAGCAAGGGCTCCAACAGTGGCTATGTGCCCGATATGAGCAAGCCCATTTATGGGTTCAGCCAGGTGCATGTCAGCGGAACAGGTGGCGGGCCCAAGTATGGCAACATTGCCATTATGCCTTTCGCAGGTGACTTTGAAAGCATCAAACACGAATCGCTTCGCAAAGACGAAAAGGCAACACTCGGTTATTACAGTGCGCAGTTGCTGAAATGGAATATCAAAACAGAAATTACTACTACACCACGTGTGGCATATTATCGCTTTGTGTATGCGCCACAAAGCAAAAAGGGCATCAAGATTGACGGTGGCGAATTCCTTGGCGAAACGCCCGTGCCCGATGGCAGGGAAGCACAGCAATTTGTAGGCTCCGAAATGGAAGTGGTGAACAACAATGAAGTGAGAGGTTATTCAAAAATCCGTGGCGGGTGGAACAACGGCAAGGCATATACCGTTTACTTCAGTGCTGTATTTAGCAAACCATTCAATCGCTTCGTTTCATGGAAAGGAGATGAACAAGCAGATGGACAACGCATTCAGGTGGACGAAGGAAAAAAAACCGGCGTGAAAGTTTTCTTTGAGGACACAGGCACTGATACCATTGAAGTAAAAATTGGCATCTCCTTCATCAGCCCTTTGAAAGCAGCTCAAAACGTTGCAAAGGAAATTCCGGAATGGAGTTTTGAAAACACACTCCAGCAAACCCGCAACCGTTGGGAAGAATTGCTGAAGCGCATAGAAGTGGATGCCAATGCATCGGCAGAAAAAAAGACCATGTTCTACACCGGGCTGTATCACACCATGCTCATGCCTGTGGACCGCACCGGCGAAAATCCGTTGTGGGAAAACACTTCACCTTACTACGATGATTTCTATGCCATCTGGGACACTTATCGTTCATCCATGCCACTCATTACCATCCTTTCACCCTCGCGGCAAATTGACATCGTGAATGCCTTACTTCAGATTTACAGGCGGGATGGTTACATGCCCGATGCAAGGAGCGGTAACAGCAACGGCCGCACACAGGGTGGCTCCAATGCAGAAGTGGTGATTGCAGACGCCTTTGTAAAAGGGCTAAAGAACATCAACTACAACCTTGCACTGGAAGCCATGCTGAAAGATGCAACCATACCTCCTGGCGGAAATGAAGAACAGGAAGGCCGCGGCGGTTTAGTGGATTACAACAACCTGGGTTATGTTTCCACCAACTATGTTCGTTCAGGCAATCGCACCCTTGAATATGCGTACGATGATTATTGCCTTGCCACAGTGGCAAAGGGCATCAAACGCAAAGGCGAATACTGGCGTTTTTACAAACAGGCGGATAACTGGCAAAACCTCTGGCGCAATGTGAAAGACAATGGCTCCACCGGTTTCATTATGCCCAAAGATGCCAATGGAAAATGGGTGGATAGTTTTCAGTGTGATGTAAGCAACGGAAGAATTACACGCATTGCCTATACTCCTACTGCACAGGATTGGCCCAATTGTGTGTGCTGGTGGTGCGGCTTCTTTTATGAAGCAAGCAGTTGGGAATATTCATTGAGCATACCGCATGATGTAGCAATGCTTGTGAATAAATCAGGTGGTACCGGGGAATTCAAAAAAAGACTGAATACATTTTTCGAAAAAGGATTTTATAATGTGGGCAACGAACCATCCTTTCTAAGCCCGGTTTTATATCATTGGATTGGAAGGCCCGACATGAGCAGCGACCGGGTGCACCAGATTGTGGATGCCAACTTCAACTCCAGCCGCAGTGGCATACCCGGCAACGATGACTCCGGCGCCATGTCGTCCTGGCTTGCCTTTCATATGATGGGTATTTACCCCAATGCAGGCCAGCCCTATTATCTCATCAACACGCCATACTTCGAGAAGACCATTATTCACCAGGAAAATGGAAAAGACTTTACCATTCGGACGGTGAATCTTTCTGCAAACAACAAGTACATCAAATCAGCGACGCTCAACGGGAAACAACTGGACAAATCATTTATTGATCATACTGATATGGTTGCAGGCGGCGAATTGGTGCTTACGATGGATGCAGTTCCTTCAACTACATGGGGAACAAAAACACTTCCACCTTCCAAGTCTGATAATAATTAAACTAACACCTTCATGAAACTGTTTGCAGCCATATTCTGCCTGGTGTTTTTCATACAACTGCATGCCCAATATCATGAGTATGTGATCACCGTTTTTGGCGCTTTACCAGATGGGGTTACAAACAATGCTGCTAAAATTCAAAAAGCCATAGATGAAGCAAGCAGGACCGGAGGCGGAAGAGTCATTGTGCCACGCGGAAGATATGCAACAGGCCCATTGCAACTGAAACCGAACGTCGAATTATTCATTCATGAGGAAGCTGTACTGCTGGGCAGTATTCATATTGCCGATTACAAAACCGGAAATACAACGCTTCCTTTGATAAGTTGCTCAGGTGCAAAAAATGTGAACATTACGGGCAGGGGATTGATTGATGGCCAAAGTGATTACCTGATGCAAGATGTATTTGAAAATCTTCGTGCAGGAAAAATTCAGGACCCAGCGTGGAAAGAAATTGGCACCTGGTATAAACGTAGACCTGGTGAACAATCGCGACCTAAACTGATTGAGTTTAAAAACTGCGATAGCATTACCATCAAAAACATCCGCATTCAAAATGGGACCAGTTGGATACAGGATTACAAAAATTGCAATCACGTGGTGATTGACAGCATAGATGTCTTTAGCAACACCTACTGGAATAATGATGGAATAGATATTACCGACTCGAAGAATGTCAGCATCACCAATTGCCATGTCAATTCAGCGGACGATGGTATTTGTCTGAAGTCGGAGGAGCGCAATAGCCGTTGTGAAAATGTGTTTATCGCCAATTGTAAAGTGCGTTCCAGTGCCAATGCTGTGAAGTTAGGAACCGCATCAACGGGTGGATTCAAAAACATTACCGTCAGGAATATTGATGTGTACGACACTTACCGATCAGTGATTGCACTCGAAGCGGTTGATGGCGGTGTGTTGGAAGATATTGATGTGCGGAACATGACGGGCGTGAATACCGGAAACGCTATCCTCATTCGATTGGGTCATCGCAACAAAGACAGCGTATACAGCAAGCTTCGCAATGTGTACATCGCCAACATAAAAGTGCAGGTGCCAAAGGCCAAGCCCGACGCAGGCTATACCATGGAAGGCCCGCTGTTAAAATATCCGGCTGATTTTGTGAAGGACCCAAACAATCCATACAAAAGCGTGTCGCCCTGGAATCATTCCACTAACGATACAACAGCAGTGGTCTATCCACATAATGTTTTTCCTTCTTCCATCACCGGTCTGCCGGGTCATGAAGTGGAAAATGTGAC
This sequence comes from Sphingobacteriales bacterium, assembly GCA_037443285.1. GTDB lineage: Bacteria > Bacteroidota > Bacteroidia > Chitinophagales > Chitinophagaceae > Phnomibacter. The sequence continues at coordinate 23,362 of JBBIOQ010000022.1, forward strand.
GCTTGAAAATATTGAAATCACTTATGAAGGTGGAGGCAGCAGAGATGTCAACTATTTTCCGCTTGATTCACTGCATGCCATTACGGAGGCAGAAACTTCCTATCCCGAATTCAGCATGTTTGGAGAATTGCCTGCATGGGGCATGTATGTGCGGCATGCAAAAGGCTTAACTATGAAGAATGTCAGCATGGTTTTGCACAACCCGGATTATCGGTGCGCATTCATTATTGATGATGTACAAAAGCTGCGATTGGAGAAAATTAATATCCCGGCAGGAAATGCATCACCCACCATTTTGCTCAACCATGTGAAAGACCACTCATTGAAAAACCTGAAATTATCAGGGGACGGCAAAACTGCTGTACGCATTCAATAAGAAAAAGGCAACATCGCATCCATGCATTACCAGCGCAGGTCCATATCATTCATCATTCCTATTCTGCTCTGCACAGCGCAACAAATATGCAGTCAGAATCTTTTGCATTATGTACAACCGCTGTCAGGCACTGCACCCAGCACCACTCCTGCAGCAGTGAAACACAGCGAAGCAGGCAGCGAGAAAAATGCAAATACCATCCCTTCAGTTGGCCTTCCGTTTGGCATGACGCAATGGGTGGCACAAACAAGAACCTCCGAAACCAAATGCATTCCGCCTTATGTGTACAACGATACATTGCTGAGTGGCTTTCGCGGAACACACTGGATTAGTGGCTCCTGCATGCAGGATTACGGCAGCTTTACCATCATGCCCGTTGTAGGTAAACTCAAAACACGGGGGGCTGATTATGCTGTTCCATTTTCGCACAACAATGAAACCACCAGCGCAGCTGGCTACTCAGTAGAAACAAAATCATTTACTGCAGCCATGACAGCCACCCTGCGCTGCGGCATGTTACGCATCACGATGCATGAAGATGATAGTTTGTATTTGCTTTTTATTCCTAACAGCGATTTTAATCAATGCATGGTGCAAGTGGATGCCTCTACATCATCCGTTTTTGGTTACAACAAAGTGCATCGCATTTACCAGGGATGGGGTCAGCCGGCCGGCTTCAATGGGTGGATGCATGCCCAAACAGATAAGCAACCTGCCATTGCTGGAACTTTCTCCGGCAACCTGGTTTCCTATCAATCAGTGATTCGAAATCAACAAAACTGTGGTGCATTTGCAGGTTGGAAATTGCGCAAGGGCGAAAGCATTGTCATCGCCATTGGCACATCATTTAGCAGTGCAGATGGTGCAAGCAAAAATCTTTTATCGGAAATTGGTAACAGGAGTTTTGATATAGTAAAAGCAGCTGCGCAGCAGGAATGGCAAAAGTCTTTGGCCGCTGTTACAGTGAGTGGTGCCAATGAAAAAATGAAACGCATTTTCTACACAGCTCTTTACCACGCACTCCAGCATCCACGACTTTACAACGATGTAGATGGCACTTATCCGAAGTTTGCAGGTAATGGTGAATTGATGCGCACTGCTCACAGAAATTACTACGACGATTTTTCGATGTGGGATATTTACCGTGCACAATTGCCACTCATTGAAATACTCGACACCGCCCGTACCAACGACTTCGTTCGAAGCATGATTCTGAAAGGACAACAAGGTAGCTGGCTGCCTATTTTTCCCTGCTGGAACAGCTACACTTCTGCCATGATTGGTGACCATGTAACCGCTTTCATTGCATCGGCATACAACCGTGGCATCCGCAACTACAACGTGCAGGAAGCTTACCGACTGATGCGGCAAAATGCATTCACCGTTGCCAATGAAACTGACTACAAAAACGGCACAGGTCGCAGGGCACTTCCTTCCTACCTGCAATACCATTACATTCCTCAGGAAGACAGTGTACCCATTGCATTTCATAAAAAAGAACAGGTGAGCCGCACACTGGAATATGCATTTGATGATTACGCTTTAAGTATTATAGCAAAAGGTTTGAATAAGACGGAAGACTACCAGCTGCTCAGTGTACGAGCATTTAATTATCAAAATGTTTTTGACCCAACATTGAAGATGGTAAATGGCAGGTATGCTGATGGAAAATGGGCTGACCATTATTCGCCCGACTTCCGTGCCTCTTACATTACCGAAGGAACACCCCGACAGTATACTTTTTACGTTCCACAGAATGTGCAGGGCCTTTCCAAAATCATGGGCGGCGAACAACAATTGGAAAATGCATTGGATAGTTTATTTGCCAAAGGCGAATACTGGCATGGCAATGAACCCGGTCACCAGATACCATTTATGTACAACTTCACTGCATCGCCATGGAAAACGCAGAAGGTGGTGTCAGAAATTCTACGCGATGAATACAGCGACGGACCCGGTGGCCTCAGTGGCAACGATGATGCCGGACAAATGAGTGCATGGTATGTGTTTGCATCGATTGGATTCTATCCACTCAACCCTGTTTCGGGCGAATATCAATTGTGCACACCGCAATTTGAAACCATTACCCTGCAGTTACCCGGCAATAAGAAATTTGACATCATCAGTCATAAAGACTCGAAGCATGCCATGTTCATCAGCAAGGTTTTGTGGAATGGAAAACTGTACGACAAGAATTTCATCACGCATGCCATGCTACAACAGGAAGGCAGGCTCGAAATATTCCTGGCTGACAAACCTTCTTCCTGGGGCAGCAAAGCAGCCAATCGTGCTGCAGGACTATCACAATAAAACACCCGCAAAAAATTTATGCGAAAAAAAGATTGGATACTTGCCGCTTTCTTCATTATCACTGCAAATGCCTTCGGCCAGCAGGTGTTCAATGTAAAACAGTATGGCGCCAAAGGCGATGGCAAAACCAATGATGCCGCTGCTTTTCAGAAAGCCATTGATGCTTGCAGCAAATCGGGTGGTGGCCGTGTGCTGGTGCCTGCTTCTCAAACCTTTCTCTGCGGGCCCTTTGACCTGAAGTCTGATGTGGAATTTTACCTGGAAGCCAACGCTGTAGTAAAAGCAAGCCCCGATGAAAAACTGTACACAAAACCTGCGTTCCGAAAAAATCCGGGTGAAGGCACCATTTGGATTGGAGCAAATGACGTGAAGAATCTTACCATCACAGGCACCGGAAAAATAGACGGAAATGGCATTGCATTCATGGGTGATGAACTGGAAGATTCCTATGTGCTCAAACCATTCAATACACTTGACCCTCGTCCGCATGTGCTCACCATTATTGGTGGCAGCAATATCCGCATTCATGATGTGCATATTGGCAACTCTGCTTACTGGACGGTGCACCTGGTGGGTTGCAATGATGTAGTTATCTCCGGCATTTCACTGCTCAACAATCTGAAAGTGCGCAACAGCGATGGCATTGATGTGGACCACAGCAAGAATGTGCGCATAAGTGATTGCTATATTGAAAGCGGTGATGACTGCATTTGCCTGAAGAACCGGCGTGAGTTTGAAGAGTTTGGTTCCTGCCAGAACATTGTAGTAACTAACTGCACCATGACGTCGAGAAGTTGCGCTATCAAAATCGGTTCTGAAAATATGGATACCATTCGCCAGGTATTGTTCAACAATTGCATCATCAAAAACAGCAACCGCGGAGTGGGCATTCAGCATCGGGATGAAGGCGTGGTGAGTGATGTGATTTTTTCCAACATGATTATTGAAAGCCACTTGTTCAGCGATGTGTGGTGGGGAAAGGCAGAACCCATTTACATTACCGCTTACCGCAGGGCAAAGGCAAATAACAAAGATGCAAACTGGCGTTTCCCGAAAGGAGCTACAGAAGGCAAGGTGGGCGAAGTAAAAAACATCACATTCAGCAACGTAAAATGCACAAGCGAAAATGGTGTGTATGTGAGTGCTGAATCGGCCGACAAAATCAGCAACATTGTATTTGACCAGGTGGATGTGTTCATCAATAAAACCACTTCAATTGCCGGCGGCATGTACGACCGCAGGCCCTGCGAAGTGGATGGCTTTGTGAAAGGCCGCACTTCAGGTTTTTGTTTTGATACTGCAAAAGACATTTTGGTGCGTAACTGCAGCGTAACATGGGGCAACAACCGTCCCGATTATTTTGCCCATGCTCTGGAAAGTACGCATGTTGACAAAACAACCATTTCCAATTTATCGGGAACTTCGGCCTTTCCGGGAAAAATCCAGGACATTAAACAATGACCCGGACAGCTTCTTCAAAACAACAAATACACATCGCCATTCATTATTTCAATCTTCCTTTTATGAAAAAACTCCTGGCAGCCATGGTAATGATGGCAGCAACGTTCTTCAGTTTTTCGCAGACTTCCTCGCGGCTCATGCTCAATGCTGTAAATGCAAAGACCACCATCAGCCGCCATATTTACGGGCATTTTTCCGAGCATTTGGGCCGATGTATTTACGATGGCTTTTGGGTAAGCGATACCTCTACCCTTCCCCGCAAAGACAGGATACGCCTTGATGTGGTGGATGCACTGAAGAAGATAAAAATTCCAAACCTCCGCTGGCCCGGTGGCTGCTTTGCCGATGAGTACCACTGGCGTGATGGCATTGGCAAAAGAGAGTTGAGACCCAAAATGGTAAATACCAACTGGGGCAATGTGACCGAAGACAACAGTTTTGGCACGCATGAGTTCCTGGAACTCTGTGAATTACTGGGCACAGAACCATACATCGCAGGAAACGTAGGAAGCGGTACGGTGGAGGAAATGAGCAAATGGGTGGAATATCTCAATTTCGATGGCCTTAGCCCTGTAACAGAAATGCGGAAACAAAACGGGCATCCCGCTCCTTTCGGCGTCAGGTTCTGGGGCGTTGGCAATGAAACGTGGGGCTGCGGCGGAAACATGACGGCCGATTTTTATGCGGACCAGTACAAGCGTTATGCCTCTTTCTGCAAGAACTATGCGAATGCTCCTTTAAAAAAGATAGCCAGCGGAGCCAGTGATTACAATGTAGATTGGACCGAGACACTGATGAAAAAGATTCCGTTGGGAATGATGTGGGGCGTTTCGCTGCATTACTACACACTTCCCGGCGAATGGAACAGCAAAGGCTCCGCCACGCAGTTTGACGAGAAGAGCTATTTCACCACCATGAAGAAATGCCTGCGCATGGATGACATAATTACCAAGCATTCTACCATCATGGACAAATACGACCCATCGAGAAAAGTGGCACTGGTGGTGGATGAATGGGGCATCTGGACCGATGTGGAGCCCGGCACCAACCCGGCATTTCTGTTTCAGCAAAACAGTCTCCGCGATGCGTTGATTGCCGGCAGCACACTGAACATTTTCAACAATCATGCTGAAAGAGTTCGCATGGCCGAACTGGCGCAAACCATTAATGTGCTGCAGTCACTGATTCTTACCAAAGGCAATCAAATGCTGCTAACGCCCACCTATTATGTATTTGATTTGTACAAAGCACACCAGGATGCCAAACTGCTGAATATGCAATTCACCAGCCCCGACTACGCGGTGGGCGATGAGAAAATCCCATCCGTAAATGTGTCCGCTTCGCAGGATTCCACCGGCGCTGTGCACATTTCCTTTGTGAACCTCGATGCCGGAAAAAACATTGAGGTGAAGACAACTCTGGGCGGAATTTCCTGGAAAACAGTGGAGGGAAAAATCATCACTTCGGAAAAGTTTACCGACATCAACACTTTCGAAAAGCCCTTCACCGTGAAAGAAGCCTCATTTACCGGTGCCAAAAAGGAAGGCAACGAACTGGTAGTTACCCTTCCAAAGCTTTCTGTTGTTGTACTGGAATTGAAGTAGGAAATTCCATTCAACAAAAACGAATACAGTTTATTGATTCAAAACAGCGGTTGCCCAACCACGGCAGCCGTTGTCATTTTGCCCAAAACCCAACGGTTCGGGCATTTGTAGTGAAACCTCTACATTTGCCCGCCTGCATTGCCATTCAAGTCAATAACAGCAGCCAGAAAATAAAGGTTTCTGTCATTTTTTTGACCGACGATGCAGATTTCGGAACTAAACAAAATCTGCCTTTTTCAAAAAGCTATCGTACGAAGTTCCATTGAGGATTAGTTGCACTATGAGCCCGGTAATTACAGGCCTTTGTTTTAACTAATCCTTAGTGATGCCCCTTTTACCTTAGCCCACTTTAATACCTGATATGAGGATTTTCATCGTGTTACTGGCTGCTTTGTTCCTGAGCGGTGTTTCGTTTGCACAAAAAGCAGATTCCACCGTACCAAAAACAAAGAAGTTTGATCCAAAGAAGTTCGATTTTAAGAACAGGGCCAACGATCATTTTATGATGCAGTTTGGCTATGACAACTGGAATTCTAAACCCGACAGCATCAGGATTACCGGTTTTGGTCGTCATTTCAACGCATACGTTATGTACGATATGCCCTTCAAGACCGACCCCCGCTGGAGTGTAGGCATCGGCGCAGGCGTGGGAAGCAGCAATATCTATTTCGACAAAATGATTGTTGATATTAAAGCTAGTTCCACACACAAGGCCGTATCGTTCAAAAATGTAGCTGACACTAACCAGTTCAAGAAATTCAAGGTGGCAGAAACATGGCTGGAAGCGCCGCTCGAGTTGCGCTTTGTTGCTAATCCATTCAACACTAACAACAGTTTCAAGTTTGCTGTTGGCGCCAAAATAGGGACCCTGGTTTCTGCCACTTCAAAAGGCAAGGATTTTCAAACCAAAAACGGCAGCACCCTTTACGGCAGCAAATACATTGTGAAGGAAAAGGAAAAGAACTTTTTCAACGGCACAAGGCTGGCAGGTACTGCACGCATTGGTTACGGTCCATTTTCAGTGTATGGCGCCTTTCAGATCATCAACTTGTTCAGGGAAACCATGGGCCCACCGGTTCGCCCCTACAGCATTGGCCTTTGCATAAGCGGCCTTTGATGAAAAGAATTGCAGTCAATAGAATTCTCATGAACCTTGCCTGATGGTAAGGTTTTATTTTTGCCCGTCATTATCCTTTTACATTGATAGAAAAGAAGACGATACAACAACAGGAAAAGGCCATCCTTGTTGGATTGGTTCATCAAAATCAAACCGACACACAAACCAGGGAATACCTTGATGAACTTGCCTTCCTGGCCGAGACCGCAGGCGCAGAAACCATCAAACGTTTCTGGCAAAAACTGCCACACCCTGATAAGGCCACCTTTGTAGGCAAGGGCAAACTAGAAGAAATAGCCACCTATGCCCGGCGGAAAGGCGCGGACCTGCTCATTTTTGATGATGAGCTCACCGGCTCGCAAATCAGCAATATTGAAAAGGCCACAGAAATAAAAACCATCGACCGCAGCGACCTCATTCTCGACATTTTTGCCCACCGGGCCAAAACAGCGCAGGCCCGTGCCCAGGTAGAACTGGCGCAGTATCAATACCTGCTTCCGCGTCTTCGCGGTATGTGGAAACACCTGGAGCGGCAGGGCGGCGGTATTGGTACCCGCGGACCGGGTGAAACAGAAATTGAAACTGACCGACGCATTGTTCGTGATAAAATTTCTTTGCTCAAAAAACGACTATCCGAATATGACAAGCAGGCATTTACGCAACGCAAGGAAAGAGGTGAATTTATAAGGGTGGCACTGGTGGGGTACACCAATGTGGGTAAAAGCACCTTGATGAACTTGCTGAGCAAGAGCGAAGTATTTGCCGAAAACAAATTGTTCGCAACGCTTGACACTACTACCCGAAAAGTGGTTTTTGAAACTACGCCATTCTTGCTTAGTGATACAGTGGGTTTCATCCGCAAACTGCCGCACCACCTTATCGAAAGTTTCAAGAGCACACTGGATGAAGTGCGTGAAGCCGATGTGCTGCTGCATGTGGTGGATGTGAGCCATCCCAACTACGAAGACCAGATAGGTGTGGTAAACAAAACGCTGCAGGAAATGGGCGCTCACGACAAACCGGTGCTCACCGTTTTCAATAAGGTGGACCTCTATGAAAAAGCCACTTTTGATGAGTGGCTTGAACAGGATGTGAAGGACCAGATGATGCGTGACCTGGAAGCACGCTGGCAAAGGGAAACCAACTACAACAGCATTTTCGTATCAGCACTTGAAAAAAAGAATATCGAATCGCTCCGTTCGTTGATACTTGATAAAGTGCGAAAGTTGTACGCTATCCGTTATCCCTACAAAACCTTGTTTTACTAATCAGGAGAAGCTCCCAGGTTGCGAAAGTTCTTCAATAACAAACGCAGGTCAGCTTCCCAATGGTAATACGCCGCATAGCGCTGATCCATAGCATGCAGCAATTCATTTGACTCCCGTAAGTGTGCGCCAAACCTTGCCCCGTTGGTGGCAATTACCCCACATCTTAACGGCGGCAATTCTTTGCCGGGTTTAATGTATGAAACCCATGTTCTCCTTCCTGCCAGTACCATCCATGCATTGGAAAAACTACGCAGGGGATTGCGTTGTACAAAAACCTGAACAGGGAAAGTAACCAACACCAATAATCCAACCAACACATCCAGCACCCGCTTGCTGCGCTGGTATCTTGGTTGTGATAAATGGTAATGCGAAGCAGGCGCAAACACTTCACCCGCATTGTGAATACTGTCGCTGCCCACAATACTTCCGCTTCCCGCTTGATGAAACTTGTACCGAACCAGCAAAGGATAGTGGCTTATAAAATCAATCACCCGTTCAGCACCTAACTCAGGGCCAAAGCAAAAAACCAATTCGCGAAATGGAATTTCTTTCAGCACTGCCTGCGTTCGTTCCAGAACACCCATGTCATCATCATTACTTTGGCCTACCGATAATCTTCCAAGCAGCCTTTCTTCGCTACCGCTATGCCTGAGCAGCCGGGCTATTTCTTCAAAATCTGCAGCTGTTCCTGCTACCACCGTTTGCCTGAAATCATCCTCATC
>JBBIOQ010000022.1:32319-42410 GCA_037443285.1 Sphingobacteriales bacterium
AATACATCCAGCACCGGCAATCCCGCATTGCGCAGAAACCTGCTGAAGGCACTGAACATGGCCCGCAACACGATGGCAATATTGAGTAAGGCCCTGTAAAAAATAGCGCCCGACCCATGATAATGCTTGCGCACAAAAAGAATCATGGCCTGGTAAAAAATGCGAACATAGTTGAGGCTTCCTTTTTTGGTACTCTCCCCTTTGAAATGAATAATGGAACTTCCTGCAAAATAATGGTTCCTGAATCCGGCCTTCAGCACCCTGTAGCTAAGGTCAATATCCTCGCCATACATGAAAAACATTTCATCGAAGCCACCTGTGATGTCCAGCACTTTTTTGGGCATCATCATGAAAGCGCCTGCAAGCACTTCCACTTCATGCGTTTTATGCGGGTCCAGTTGTCCAAGGTGATAACGGCCAAAAATTTTTGATTTTGGAAAAATGGATGAAAGCCCCGTGAGTTTGTACAAACTGGTAAGTGGCGAAGGAAAAGCCCTTTTTGATTCAGGCAGAAATTTGCCTGCACCATCAATCATTTTAATACCCAGGGCGCCAGCCTGCGGATGTTCCTGCAAAAAACTAATACACCTGGTGAAACAATTTTCCGGAACAATGGTGTCCGGGTTGAGAAACAGGAAATACTCACCGCTTGCATGCTGCAATGCATGGTTGTTAGCCTTTGCAAAACCAATATTGCCGGATAATCCAATAAACTGAACTGAAGGAAACAATGGCTGCAGGTAGGCCAGGCTATCATCGGATGAATTATTGTCAACAACAATAACCTCTGCTTCCAAATCAGCCACCGCCTGCTGCACACTGTGCAAACATTGCTCAAGAAAGTACCTGACGTTGTAGTTTACTATGATGACAGAAAGAAGCATGAATGAAATTTGCGGGCAGGCCCTGACAACAAATATCGGCTTTGCACTTCATGCACCGCAGTTGGTTGCATTTTGCAAAATAACAATTGGCCTAGCTACAACAGAGTTATTTTTGCAGCTATGTTAGCAGACGTATTGAAAAAAGCCGCCTATGCAGGCGCAGAAGAACTGAAGCGATATTTCAACAATGCAGAATTGAAGACTGCCTATAAAGATGGAGGTGTAAATGACCTGGTTACAGAAGCTGACCATGCAGCTGACAAAGCTATCATTGGCATCATCAAGTCGCAGTATCCCGACCATTTTATTCTTAGCGAAGAAACCGGCAATGTAGCTACCGACAGTGAATACAAATGGATAATCGACCCCATTGACGGCACCATCAACTTTGCCCAGGGTATCCCCATATGCTGTGTAAGTATTGGATTAGAAAAGAGCGGAGAAATGCTGATGGGTGTTGTGTATGCGCCTTTTCTCAATGAATTCTATTTTGCAGAAAAAGGAAAAGGCGCTTTTCTTAACGGCAAGCCCATTCACGTAAGTACCCGCGACAGCGTGCTGCGCTCCTGCATGGTTACCGGGTTTCCCTACACCTACATCAACATGCCCAACGGGCCACTGGAATGTTTTGAACGATTCATCCGTCGCGGCATTCCTGTGCGCAGGTTAGGCAGCGCTGCCATCGACTTGTGCTGGGTGGCAGCCGGGAGATTTGATGGCTTCTACGAGCACAAGCTGAATGCATGGGATAGTGCAGCAGGCTGGCTGTTGGTGGAAGAAGCTGGAGGAACCGTTACCAATTTTGACGGCGAGCCTTACAGCCCTTACCAGCCACGCATTGTAGCCACCAACGGAAAAATTCATGCAGAATTACTGAAATGGCTCATCGGAGAATTACCCAATACATAATCCATTGTGAGCTTAGTGCCTTCTTTGTGCACTTTTTGGTTAAATAGAATCCTTATGCAACGAACTGAAGTAAGTACCCTTGGTGAATTCGGATTAATCGACCACCTGACACGCAACAACGAAACACGGCAGGCTTCTACACTGCTGAGTGTTGGCGACGACGCTGCGGTAATTGACCATTTCGGCAAGCAGACTGTAATCAGCACCGATTTGCTGGTGGAAGGAATCCACTTCGACCTGATGTATACGCCACTCAGACATCTTGGATACAAATCGATAATAGCCAACCTGAGCGATATCTATGCCATGAATGCCACACCTACACAGGTAACGGTAAGCATTGCCTTCAGCAATCGTTTTAGCGTTGAGGCACTCGATGAATTGTATGAAGGCATATACGCTGCCTGTGAAAAATACAACGTGGATTTGGTGGGTGGCGATACATCCACTTCTCAAAAAGGCCTCATCATTAGCGTGACAGCAATTGGTGAAGTGACTCCCAATGAATGGGTAACACGCAGCGGCGCACAAAAGGGCGATCTTGTCTGCGTGAGTGGCGATTTGGGCGGTGCATTTCTCGGACTCACCTTGCTCGAAAGAGAAAAGAAAATCTACCTTGAAAATCCTGGCGTTCAGCCCGACCTTGAAAATGAAACTTACATCGTAGGGCGCATGCTGAAGCCTGAAGCAAGGAAAGACATTATTGAATGGCTTGCTGAAAACAACATTATGCCTACCAGCATGATGGACATCAGCGATGGCCTGAGCAGCGAAATACTGCACATTTGCAAACAGAGCAATTGCGGCGCTGTGCTATACGAAGAAAAAATTCCTGTGCACGAAGATGCAAGGATGTTTGCTTACAAACTTGAACTTGACCCTACTGCCTGTGCACTGAGTGGAGGCGAGGATTATGAACTGCTCTTCACCATCAAGCAAAGCGATTACGACAAGATTGTGCTGAGTGAGCAAATCAGCGTGATTGGCTATATCACGGAGCCTGAGAAGAAAGCAATACTCATCACCAAGGGTGGAAGCACACATGAGATAATTGCACAGGGCTGGCAGCATATACCTTCCTAACGCTTCCCGATTGGGAGGACTTTGAAGTCCGTATAGTGAAAGCTGTTAATGAAAATTCTTCTATCCATTCATATGAAAGAAGACGGTTGACAAATTTGTCGGCCGTCTTCTTTTTTAAACCTATCCAAAATCTTCCTTTATGGCCGGCTGGGTTGCCCCATCAAACAGAAAGATTTAAGGGGCCTAAAAATTCCTTCGTTGCAGTTTCCACATCATCTCTTCCATCCAAAGCCTTAATAAAAGCACTTCCGATAATAGCGCCATTGCTATGCGATGATGCTGCTTCAAAACTCGCTTTGTCTTTGACTCCGAAGCCTACTAGCACCGGGTTTTTCAATCCAAATGATTGCAGGCGTTGCAGGTAAGATTGCACAGGTGAAAAATCTCTGTCGGTACCGGTGGTAGATGAAGAAGATACTGCATAGAGAAAACCACTGCTAAGGCTGTCCAATTTTTTGATGCGTTCTTCCGATGTTTCGGGAGTTACCAGGAAAATAAAATCAAGTGCATGCTGCTTGATGATAGACCCGTATTCCATTTCAAATTCATACTCCGGCAGATCAGGGAGTATTAACCCGTCGACACCCACAGCTGCTGCATCGGCACAAAATTTTTCGAAACCATACTGCAACACGGGATTCATGTAGCCCATCAATACAACAGGTATTGAAATGCTTTCACGCATATTCTTCAACTGTTCAAATAGGGTGGCAATGGTCATACCATTGGCAAGCGCTATACTACTGCTGTGCTGAATCACCGGTCCATCAGCCAATGGATCACTGTAAGGCATACCAAGTTCAATGAGGTCGGCGCCGCTGGCCTGCAATGCCTGCATCACTTTCAATGTATCATCCAGTTTGGGATATCCTGCTGTAACGTACACATTGAGTACGTTCCTGTTCTTGCGTTGGAAGAGTTGTTGTATTCTGCTCATAAATTCTAGTTGAACCACTAAGACACGAAAAAGGCACTAGGTTCACGAAGTCTTTGTGCTTTTGGTGCAGCTCACTTTGTGTCTTAGTTGTTAGAGATGATTCATATATGTTGCCAGGTCTTTGTCACCTCTGCCGCTGAGGCAAATAACCAATACATCGTTTTCACTCAAATGCAACCGGTCTATTACCGCAAAGGCATGTGCTGTTTCAAGTGCCGGGATGATGCCCTCCGTTCTTGCAATGTGAAACGCCGATTGCAATGCTTCTTCATCGGTAGCACTTAAGAAACTAGCCCTGTGTGTATCAAAAAGGTTGGCGTGCATAGGCCCGATGCCAGGGTAATCGAGCCCGGCTGAAATGCTATGCGGCTCCACCACTTGCCCATCAGGGGTTTGCATCAGCAAACTCCTGCTGCCATGCAGAATACCGGGTGTACCAAGCGCTGTAGTTGCTGCACTCATCCCACTTTCTATGCCATGTCCCGCTGCCTCCACTGCAACAATTTTTACTGAAGGTTCATCGAGGAAATGATAGAACGCACCGGCTGCATTGCTGCCACCACCCACACATGCCATCACATGTGTTGGAAGTTCGCTGCCGGTTTTTTCTTTCAACTGCCAACGCACTTCCTCGCTGATGACACTCTGAAAGCGGGCCACCATATCCGGATACGGATGCGGGCCTACAACACTGCCGATAATGTAATGCGTATCGTTGGGATTATTGATCCAATCGCGGATGGCTTCGTTGGTGGCATCCTTCAACGTTTTGCTGCCGCTGGTTGCCGGCACTACTTTGGCTCCGAGCATTTTCATGCGGGCAACGTTGGGGGCCTGACGTTCGATGTCCTTTTCACCCATGTATACGATGCACTCAATCCCTTTGAGTGCACACACCGTAGCTGTGGCCACACCATGCTGACCGGCGCCTGTTTCTGCAATGATGCGCTTCTTGCCTAAACGCTGAGCCAACAGAATTTGCCCTACTGTGTTGTTTATTTTATGCGCACCGGTATGGCACAGGTCTTCCCGCTTCAGGTAGATGTTTGTGCCATGTTCATTGCTCAAACGCTCAGCAAAAAACAGCGGAGTTGGGCGGCCTACATAATCACGAAGCAATTGCTGAAACTCCTTTTGAAATGCAGCCTCGTACATAATATCGAGGTAGCGGGTGCGCAGTTCTTCCACGTTGCGATGCAACATTTCAGGGATATAAGCGCCGCCAAACTTTCCGTAATAACCCTGGGCGTTGGGTTGTTTGTATGATATTGTTGTTTCCATTTTTTACTTATTGAACCACCAAGGTCAAAGGAGGCACTAAGTGAACAATTCCTTAGTGCGCATTGTGTTTTTGCTTTGGGTCTTCGTGGTTGAGTCACATTGTCTTCACCGCATCGTAAAAACTGCGCACTTGTGCAATGTCTTTTACGCAGGGGCTTGTTTCGAAATTGCTGTTTACATCAAGGGCAAACAGGGCTTTGGCAGCCGGCTGCTGCATGAACTGTCGCACATCATCCACATCACCGGGGCCAATGCCACCACTAAGGAAATAGGGTTTCCCTACTTCCACGTTTTTCAGCAAATCCCAGTTGAATTTTTTGCCGGTACCGCCAAACATGGTCTCGGGTGTTGGCGTGAGTGGTTTTGTATCGAACAAAAACATATCACATACATCCATGTACTCACGAATCTTGTAGGAGATGTTGTCGTTTTCTGCAATGCGGAATGCCTTTACCACTGAAATATAATCAGCAATTTTTTCGCAAAATTTGGGCGTTTCATCGCCATGCAATTGCACCAGTTGCAGGCGGCACTCATCAACCATATGCTTTATTTCATCAACACTGGCGTTTACAAACACGCCTACTTTGTTGATGCTTTTAAAACTCTTAATCTGCAGTGTAGTCATGTGTCGCAATGCATATCTTGGGCTTTTTGGATAGAAGATGAGGCCGGCAAAAGTGACGTCCATTTTTTCCAGCGCATCTATCTGAGCTGGCTCGGTCATGCCACACACTTTCAAACGCATAGCCCCTCCTTCGCCCTCCCCGTGTGGGAGGAAATTTGAAGAATGGTTGTAATAATTTGAATATGCTTAATCATGCTTACCGAATTTTCTTCTACATATTTTGAGATGAATACAGTTGAAACGCTGTTTTAAATTCGGCAAAACCAATCGAAGGATCAACTTGCTTCATGAAATATTCACCAATCAAAAATCCATCGAAGCCGTGCTGCTTCAAATATACAGCGGCTTTGGCACTATGAATACCGCTTTCGGCAATGCGCAGTTTGTGCGCAGGCAGTGCATCTGCCATGCGTATGCTGTGGTCAAGATTCACTTCAAAATTTTTCAGGTTTCGGTTGTTGATGCCAACCAAATCCACAGCTTCGCACATATGGTTCAGTTCATCTTCATCATGCAGTTCCAGCAGTACTTCAAGTCCAATGCTTTTGGCTTCGGCAGCGAGTTCCTGCACCTGCATTGGCGAAAGAATAGCAGCAATGAGCAAAATAAGATCAGCACCGAATGCTTTGGCTTCATGTAACTGGTATGCATCAATGGTGAAGTCTTTGCGCAGCAACGGACAATCAACCAAGGACGATGCCAGTGCAAGATCATCAAGCGAACCGCCGAAAAAATCAACATCTGTCAGTACACTTATTGCCGCTGCGCCGTTGCTGCAATAGCCCGGCACAACATTTTGGACCGATGCATTTTCGTTAATCCATCCTTTGGAAGGCGACCGGCGCTTAAATTCAGTGATGACAGCAGGCTGAACATCACCACGAATGCGTGTAACTGCGGAAACAGTTGGTGCATGGTAACCAGCTTTATCCTTTAAGGCGGCTATTGGCATATACTGTTTGGCAAATGCCACTTCTTCCTGCTTGCGAGCCACTATGTTGTCGAGGATGTTTTTCATTTATTGCAGACTGATGAGTGTGTCCAAACTTTTTTTTGCGCTACCGCTCTCAAGGCTTTTCACTGCAGCGTTGTAGGCCTTGTCGTAGGTTTCATAGTTGCCTGTGCAATGCAATGCCATAGCAGCATTTGCCAGAACCACAGCATTTTGTGCCCAGGTTCCATTGCCACTTATAATTCTTGAAAATATTTTTGCAGCTTCTTCCGTTGTGTTGCCGCCGCTGATGTCTTCGGCCATTACCAATCGCTTTCCAAGTTGCTCAGGTGTCATAATTTTTTCACCATTGTTGGTTATCACTTTGGTATCATTCGTCAGTGAAATTTCGTCGTATCCATCGAGGCTATGAATGATGGTGAATGCTTTACCACCCTGCTGCAGCAGGTAGTTGTAAATGCGTGCCATTTCTAAATTGTATACACCCACCAATTGATACGCTGGATTGGCAGGATTAACCATAGGCCCAAGCATATTAAAAAAAGTGCGTACGCCGAGGTTTTTGCGAATGGTAGCAACAGCTTTCAGCGCCGGGTGAAAAAGCGGTGCATGCATGAAACAGATGTTGGCTTCTTCCACTTCACGCTTCAGCTTATCATTACTGTTGCTGAATTTGTAACCGAGTTGTTCCATCACATTGCTGGCTCCGCTGATGCTGGTAGCACCATAGTTGCCATGCTTGGCTACTTTCTGCCCAGCTCCGGCCACAATAAAGCAGGCCAGCGTAGAAATGTTGAAAGTGTTTTTTCCATCGCCACCTGTACCCACGATGTCCATCACTTTATAACTATTTAAATCAACTTGCACACACAGTTCCAGCAATGCATCGCGGAAGCCCTGCAGCTCATCGATAGTGATACTGCGCATCAGGAACACGGTCATGAATGCTGTGATTTCATGTTCGTTGTATTGTCCGCGTCCAACACCCAGCATTACTTCATAAGCATGCTGCCGGGTGAGGGTTTTGTGTTCGAATAGATGTAGTAATATTTTTTTCATGGACCCTCCTAAATCCTCCCTGAAGGGAGGACTTTATACTGGTTGATTTGTATGATTGTTTCCAGTTTCATGCTTGGTTTACAGCTCACATTATTTTTGAACCTTCTTATTGCCCTTTCAAGGGGCCAGGGGGTTGTAGTTAAGAGGTCAGCCAATTCCGCATAATCTTTTCACCCAAGGGTGTAAGCACGCTTTCAGGATGGAACTGCACAGCTTGTATATCATAGGTTTTGTGTTCCATGGCCATGATATAACCCAATTCGTCTTCAGCAGTTATTTCTAATACATCGGGAAAATTTTCCTTGCTTACCACCCAGCTGTGGTAACGTCCTACATCAAAAGTGTAGGGCATGTCTTTGAACAAAGGGCTCGCCACATTTTTCAAATGACAGGGCATCGCAACACCGTGATACACTTCATCCAAATTCGTAAGCGTACCGCCAAATGCCTCGCCAACGGCCTGGTGGCCAAGACACACGCCCAGCATGCTTTTAGTGGCAGCATATTCTTTTATCAAAGGCAATAACAAGCCTGCTTCCACTGGTATGCCCGGGCCAGGAGACAAAATAATTTTGTCGTACTGCTTCACCTTTTCCAATGCAATCTGGTCGTTGCGGTACACATCCACACTTTCGCCTGTGATGTATTCCACCAAATGCACCAGGTTGTAGGTGAATGAATCGTAATTATCGAAGACTAATATGCGCATAAGAAAACCCTCCTAAATCCTCCCTGAAGGGAGGACTTTCAGCTCACTGAATATTTTTAGTTTGATTCAAGAATTCAATTGTTTTATTCTCAATGATTTTCAGGACATAATCCAGCCTCTTATGTATATCACAATTTCTAAACCTTATTATTTCATAACCCCATTTTTTTAAATCATTTTCTCGTTGTGTGTCTCGTTCAATTATTTCTGGCATGTCATGCACACTCCCATCCAACTCAATCACCCATTTCATTTTGTGGCAATAGAAATCTGCAACATATATCCCTATCGGATGCTGTCTTCTAAATTTTATCCCGTTCACTCCTTGCCTCAAATGATGCCATAAAATCTTTTCAGCCTCTGTCATCTCTTTCCGCAGTTGCTTCGCAATTTCAAAAATCTGAGGCGGCGTTCCATGAAACATCCCGCCTTCCGCAAACGACAACAAATCCTTCCGCTCTTTGTCATTCTTCCTAACATTTTTGTTCTCATTTTTCATCATAGGGTGTGTATTGGGTGAGTGACTATTTCAACTTAAATGAACCTCTACGAAAATCCACCGTTTCAAAGCCTCCTTGTAGGCAGGTTTGAAGGGTTATTAAAATCTCCCTTTACGGAGATTTAGAGGGTCTCAGCCAACTTAATGGCACTCTTCAATGCATTCAACTTATTATTCACTTCCTGCAGTTCATTCTCCGGAACACTCATAGCCACCACGCCTGCACCCGCCTGGCAGTACAGTGTATTGTTACGGCTCATGAAGGTTCTGATCATGATAGCATGATTAAAAGAACCATCAAAACCAATGCTGCCAATTGCCCCGCCGTAATAGCCACGTTGTGTAGGCTCCAATGCATCTATCAGTTGCATGGCTTTGAATTTGGGTGCGCCACTCAACGTGCCTGCCGGAAAAGTATCGGCCATGATGTCGAATGCTTTTGCACCTTCTTTCACATTGCCTGTTACTTCACTCACCAGGTGAATGACATGACTGTAGTAATGCACTTTTTTGTAATCACTTACATGCACATGATCTGCATGACGACTCAAATCATTACGCGCCAAATCCACCAGCATTACATGCTCTGCATTTTCTTTCGCATCCTTTGTCAGGCGCTCCGCTTCTGCAGTATCAGTAGCGCTATCACCTGTGCGTTTAAACGTGCCTGCAATAGGATGCACCACAGCTTTTCCTTTGTCACTTACAATCAGCTGGCTTTCGGGCGATGAACCAAACAAGCGATAATCGCCATAATCGAAATAAAACAAATACGGTGATGGATTGATACTGCGCAATGCCCTGTACACATTGAATTCATCTCCCCTGAAAGGCTGCGCAAATCTTCTGCTCAGCACAATTTGAAACACATCACCCCGATGGCAAGAAGCAATGCCTTTTCTTACATTGTCTATGTATTGCTCATTCGTAAGATTGCTGGTTTCTTCACCAACTGTTGCAAACGGAAAAGTGGGCAAATCCTTGCTGTAGATGAATGACTCCAAAGATGCCAGTTCACTTTCCACGCCACGCACCTTGTTTTCGCAGATGTACATTTCATCTTTGAAATGGTTGATGGCAATCACGTATTGATACAAGCGATAGCGCAACAGGTTGCTGGCAGTTGTTGATTCTTTTGATGCATCAAATT
>JBBIOQ010000023.1:0-42380 GCA_037443285.1 Sphingobacteriales bacterium
ATCCGGTCCACACCAATGCCGGTGCGGCCGCTGGCATGCAGGATGGATTCCAGCTTGCAGCCAATGAGATCAATAATCTGGTCTTCCACTTCCTCGATCATGGCGCCGTCCATGTCAATTTTATTGATGACGGGAATGATCTCAAGGTCGTTTTCTATGGCGAGGTACAGGTTACTAATGGTTTGCGCCTGAATGCCCTGGGTAGCATCTACCAGCAGCAGGGAGCCTTCACAGGCGGCGAGGGCACGGCTCACTTCGTAGCTGAAGTCCACATGGCCGGGCGTATCGATGAGGTTAAGTGTATACTGTTGGCCGGTATAGTCAGGATGGCTTCCCGTATAATCATAACTAAGTTGAATAGCGTGGCTCTTGATGGTAATGCCTTTCTCCCTTTCCAGGTCCATGTCGTCGAGTACCTGGTCCATCATCTGGCGGTCGCTGATGGTATGGGTAGTCTGCAGCAGTCGGTCGGCCAGCGTGCTTTTGCCGTGGTCTATGTGGGCGATAATGCAAAAATTCCGGATTTGCTTCATAATTCTTGAGAGGCGGCAAAGATAAGCGGAGGGGTTATTTGGATTGGTTAAAGGTTTGGTAGGTTCAAAAGTTCAAAGGTTGGGCAGGTAAATATTGCATCCCCCCTCCCTTCCGTGTCGATTGTCATCAAATAAACATTGCCATCAAGGATTAGCATCTCCCCTCTCGCGTCTGACTTTTATCATCGTTTATAATTTTTGAATGATGTAGCATTAGAGAAAATAAATGCCATGGAAACCATAACCAAAATGGCGAAGCCCGACAGTTCTTTCAATACCATACGATGGGTGGCCCGCATTTCTGGCACATTGATGGTGGCCTTTACCCTCTTTATGGCCATAGGCAGTTTTATTGAAGGCTACCATAGAAACAGCAGCCAATCAAGCTACCCTTTTGACACTATAACTACCATCACTTTTGTTTTTGCGGGAATAGGGCTAATGGGATTGATTATTGCCCTTTGGCGCGAAGGATTGGGTAGCATAATTTCCTTGTCCGCCTTGGTAATTTTCATTGCTTTGGTTGCATTCAATCCTGAGATTCATTTCAGTTTCATTCTGTTGATCATCTTGTTTCCAGGCATCCTATATCTGGCCTATTGGCTTAACGCAGCAAAATCAAAGAACATGCAAAAACCATGACTCTTGCCGCGATGCAGAAAGATTTCATTACACAATAAATCTTGCATTAAAATGAAAAAAATAATCATGTTACTGTCCATTGCAGCGTTGATGGGCAGTACAACTTTAGCTCAAAAATTAAGCGAAGACAAAGTGCCTGCAGAAGTTATTTCAGCATTCAAAGCAAAGTTTCCAAACGCAGCTAAGATCTACTGGAAAATGGAAACGATAAATGAGTATGAAGCCACTTTTAAAGTGAATGGTGAAGAACTATCCGCCAACTTTGACAACACAGGAAAATGGATTGAAACAGAAACCGAAATAAAAGCTTCCGCATTGCCTGTCGCCATTCAATCAGCGCTGAAAAAGGATTTTGAAGGATTTAAAATTGGTGAATCCAGCAAAGTTGAAAACGCAACGGAGGGAAACTGTTTTGAAATTGAAATCAAGAAAGGAGAAGAGCGGTACGAAGTTTTGTACTCTCCCGAAGGAAAAATGCTGAAGAAAGCAAAAATTGAGAAAGGCCATAATCACTAACCTGCCTCAGGTATTGACAAAACCAATACTACCATTTCACAAGTTTCGAAGTAACAATTTCATCTGCAACATGAAACTGCAAATAATAGATACCCTTTTGCAGGCTTTGCCCATTCAGCCATTTTTGATAAGCTCCAGGCTGCAAAATGCCTTCCGATAATGTTTGAATAAACTGACCTTGCTGGTTATACAATTTTAGTGAACCGGCTGATTGCCTGGGTAGTTGATAATCGATAGTCGTTGCATTTGAAAAAGGATTGGGATGAACCGAAATTGAAGAGATTTGATTGCCCGAACCTATTTTGATTTGCAGTACAGGGCTGTAAAAAATTTTGCCATCAACATCCATTTGCTTCAGCCTGTAGTAATAAGTTCCCGATGAAACATTTTTATCAGCAAAAGAATAATCCTTTTGTGATGAAGATTGATTTGCCTGCACAAACCCGATCGAGGACCATGTTTTATTTTCAGGCTGCAATGTTCTTTCAATACTCCAACCTGACAGTTGCGTGTTTGTTCCTGTCATCCACTTCAATATCACCTCATCATTATTTACAGAACCTGAAAAGGACAATAAATTTAGCGGCAACGAATTATCCGAAGATTCATCAAACCCAAGGTCGGGTGCTGTGCCGAGATATGGAATGCCGGTAACGCCATGGTACACCACGTTCGACAGTACAGTGCCCATATCAATATAGCTGTGGGGGGCTGGCGCTGAAGGGTTCAGCCTCATAAAATTAATTGTTGGCAAACTGCCATCGGGATTGCGCATTGCAGTTACACCTGTAGTATCGTATGATTTGATATCAGAATTTGTGGCAGATGTCGAAAACAAATTCGTGCCCGTAATTAGCGTTCTTGTCGAAGTACTTGCAGAGGGAATACTTACCCCCCCGCTTCCCAACGAAATATTGTTGAAAAGCACTAATTGAGCACCCGCAATGTAAGTAACGGATGAACTCGTTAAAAAATAATCCCTGCCAAGATTGCTGTAAGCAGTATTGTTGTAGAGGTAGATGGAGCCGGCATTGCTATTTTGATCAAACCCGTTTTTCTTGTTTTGAAACGCCAGGCATTTTACGAGGGTAAAATGATGCGCAAGGTCCTTGGTATCGCTACCACCTAGCTTAAAACCATTTCCATTCATGGAAGAAGTGGTACTGCCATCCAACCAATAATACCCGTTTCTGAAGGCCCAGCAGTCTTCCAAGAAAACAGAGATATTATTCGCGGGTCTCAGGTATCCATCCCATCCATCATCGCTGTTCATCCACGCTCGGCATCCTTTAAATATGATCGTGTCGCCAACATCCAGTTTTGGAGCAAATCCATCTGCATTACCACCGTTTGTCGTGGTGCCTGTACCCAAATCGGCATTTTCATATGAATCGCAGTTGATGACCGTTACATGGTGCGACCCGCCACCCAATTGTAATCCGGTGTCGCGGTTGCGGGTAAAACTGCAAAAAGTAATGGTGGTATAACTGGAGGCACTCACGTTCATACCATTGTCGCCTGCACCTTTAATAACGATGCCATAAATATCCCAGTAGTTGGCACCCGACAAATTAATACCCCGGTTACTGCTGGATGCAGGCATGGCTGAGAAATCGAACACAGGCCGATCATTGGCACTCCCCAGGTCGGGCAAATAGGCCGTAAGGACAATGTGCTTCTGCACTGTGCCGGGTTTATTGATGGTCATGGTAGAACCTACTGTGTAGGTGCCGCTTCGGACAAAAATGGAATCACCGGGAACGATGGCTACTGTAATCGCTTTTGCAAGGGTAGCAAAAGGCGACCCGATACTGGTTCCACTATTCAGGTCATTTCCGGAAGTAGACACATAGTATTTTGACTGTGCCCATGAATTCAAAATAATACCGGAAAAAATAAACAGGAGTAACGCTAAACGAGTTGCAAAGCCATTCATTTCATAAGGCGTTTTCAGGTGGCAAATAATTGGAACACAAGGTTAGTGATCAAATGGTTCATCAGCATGACGGAAGCCCCCTTTGCCCTGACTATTTTCACGCAATCGATTGCTCTGGACATTGACGAACTCCATTTCCTGAAATGCCATCTTCCTGTCAGCTTTTTTTTAATGCACATTCACCAAGGCAAGTCCCTTCTGAAGTTGCAGCGTGTGCACTCCAATGTTCCACCCCACTAAAAACCGACAATCTTATTACTCAAATCGCTATGGCGAATGACATTGTTTCTCTACTTTAACTACTTCAAGTCAATTTCAATCCACAAGCCCGGACACCGCTTCATGCGGCGCTGCGATCAGCATGGCTATTGTTGTTTTCCACTGCAGCTTTCTCCAAAAGCAGTTTCATTTTTCATCACCTAAAAAAACAATGTTATGCGTACACTCATGAAAGTTACATTCGATGTAACTGCCTCCAACAAAGCCATTCTGAACGGTGGCCTTCCTAATCTTCTCAAAGACACCATGCAACGCCTTCAGCCGGAAGCCGCCTATTTCCTGCCATCGGAAGGCAAACGCAGTTGCATGATGGTTTTCGACCTCAAAGATCCTGCGGACATTCCGGCAATTGCCGAACCCTTTTTCCTTGAAATGAATGCCGAAGTAGTGTTCTCACCAGTAATGAATGCCGATGACCTTCAAAAAGGACTTGAACAAATGCAGCACAGGCAAATGGAATTATCACACAATTAGAAGTCCCCGCAGTATTCAATGTGAAACTGCCATCTATTTTGAAAAAGCCGTTGACAATGCCAGCGGCTTTTTTGTGTTCATGGCTTCTTCATTTGCCCACTAAAAAATCTGTTTGTAACATTGGACTTACTTCAAACCTTATGGCAACTAAAACCATTTCGAAAAATCAAACATCTGTTGAAATAGCATTGAAGCTTATGATTTTGCATACCGCAATTTGCTCCAGCCCGTTACACCTTATTATGTCTGAAAAGGAAATTTCAATGGCATTTCCGCTCACAGCTAGATGTGCCTCTCCTCTCTTAAGAATCTGAATTTAATACCAACCCATGTTGACTAATTGCAGTGCCCATCCAATTCATTTGTATTTACCAGGGGCGCAGGAGCATTGCACATGCTGGCTTCCATGCTAAATTCAGCCGCTACGCCCATCTTTGCAACAGTTGAAGCTCTATAAACCTAATACATGAAAGTACAGTCCACCATTGTAATTGCCGTGCTGGCAGCCATTTTTTGCTCTTGCCAGCAGCCTTCGAAAAATGAAACCGTTGAGCAGTCAAAGCCCAATGTACTCATCATTGTAGCCGACGATCTCGGATACAGCGATGTGGCCCCATTTGGAGGCAACATTGCCACGCCAAATTTGGATTCACTAAGTAAAGACGGATTGCGCTTTTCCAACTTCCAGGTGTTGCCTACTTGTTCGCCCACCCGTTCGGCATTGCTCACCGGCAACGACAACCATGTTGCCGGCTTAGGAGTGATGAGTGAAACGATGTACCCTGCTCTGGACCAAATGAAACTGCCAGGCTATGCCGGGTATCTCAGCAACCAGGTAGTCACTATTCCGGAATTGCTTGTTCAAAATGGGTATCATACATACATGACTGGTAAATGGCATCTCGGAGAAGAAGCCGGGCAAAATCCATTTGACAGAGGATTTGAAGAGACCTTCATCCTGGGTACAGGAGGAGGTAGCCATTGGAATGACAAAAAGGCCTTGGCGCCGCCCCAGCATATGGAATATTCAAGGAATGGTAAAGTGGTGGAACCTCCGGCTGATTTCTATTCCAGTAAAAATTATACGGATTCTATGATTCAATTCATTGACCGCAATAAGCATGATGGGAAGCCATTCTTTGCATTCCTTTCATACACTGCCGTGCATGATCCTCTTCATGCACCAGCACCCTATATTTCCAAATACAAAGGACATTTCGACATGGGCTGGGACTCACTCTGGACGCTGCGCCTGGGTAACCTGCAGCAACTTGGAGTGGTGAGCAAAAGCCTCAACAAGTTTTCAAAAAACCCTTCTATTCCGCTATGGAAAACACTGCCAAAAACACAACAACAGGAGTTTGCCAGAGATATGGAAGTATATGCCGGCATGCTCGATTATATGGATAGCTGTATCGGCGAAGTATTCAGCTACCTGAAGAAATCGGGGAAATACGACAATACCATGATTGTCTTCATGAGCGACAATGGGGCCAATGGCGCCAATGCACATGGCTACCCGGGAAATGAAGATGGCAGGTACTTATCAACTTTCAATAACAAACTCGAAAACCGTGGCCTGCAAAACAGTTATGTAGAACAAGGACCCGGTTGGGCACAGGCATCCACAGCTCCTTTTCGCTTTTTTAAAAGCTTTGCCACCGAAGGCGGCATTCGGGCACCACTCATTGTGAAAATGCCCGGCCGCATGCAACAGGCCGGTACATGGAACAAGGAGTTCTTCCATGTGACGGATATAATGCCTACCATTCTTGAACTGGCTGGCGCCAGCTATCCAAAAACAAACAAGAACAATGAATTGCATCCATTAGTCGGCAAATCGATGCTACCGGTATTGCAGGGAAAAACAGCCTCCATACATGCTGATGATGGCATGGGTTGGGAATTGTTTGAAATGAAGGCCTACATCAAAGGCAATTGGAAGATTCTACGATTGCCTAAACCATTTGGCACCGGCGAATGGCAGTTGTTTGACCTTGCAAATGACCCTGCCGAAACAACAGATCTTTCATCGCAACATCCACAGACGAAAGATTCATTGATTACCATGTGGAATGAATATGCCAGGCTCAATGCTTTGCACGATCACAAGGGGCATTTTGATTCCATTTATCGGCGGAACTACGCCGTAGATGACGGCGAATAATGGTGTTGCCACCTGCAGCCTAATCAAAAAAGGACACAAATTTCCCATGTCACCGGTTATGTGCGCCATGCCGTTATATTTGCCGCGTTTCCAGAAATTTTGGCCGGCATGCAACCGGCGTTGGAATCAACAATCCGCCTGAGGCCGGGCCGCAGGTGGATCCATAAAATTTTTATTGGCATGGCATTATTACACAACCGTGTTTCCAACCGGGAACTCAAGCAGCGGCTTATGCAGGAAGCAGAGCCTCGAACCACTATTAGTTTTTACAAGTATCATCCAATTAAAGACCCGCAGGGCTTCCGCAATGAACTATGGAAGAGGCTGGAGCCGATCAAAGTATTCGGCAGAATTTATGTGGCACATGAAGGGATCAATGCCCAAATCAGTGTACCATCCTCGAATTTCGAAGCGCTGAAAACCTTATTGTACAATTACGAATGGATGAACGGGCTGCGCCTGAACATTGCCGTGGATGACGATGGAAAAAGTTTCTGGGTATTGAAAATAAAAGTGCGTGACAAGATTGTAGCCGATGGAATCGACGATCCCAGTTTCAGCATGGAGCGCATGGGCAAATACCTGAAGGCAAATGAAGTGAACGAACTGATAAAAGACCCGGAAACCGTAGTGATTGATATGCGCAACCACTATGAATATGAAGTGGGCCATTTTGAAAATGCCATTGAAATTCCAAGCGATACTTTTCGTGAGCAACTGCCTATGGCGGCAGATATGATGAAGGGCAATGAAGATAAACCCATCATCATGTATTGCACCGGTGGAATACGTTGCGAAAAAGCAAGTGCCTACATGCTGCACCGCGGTTTCAGGAATGTATTTCACATTGAAGGCGGCATAATCAATTATGTACACCAGGTAAATGAACAGCATCTCGATCAGAAATTCATCGGCAAAAATTTCGTGTTCGACAACCGCCTCGGCGAAAGGGTGACTGATGAGATTATTGCCC
Organism: Sphingobacteriales bacterium; assembly: GCA_037443285.1. Lineage (GTDB taxonomy): Bacteria > Bacteroidota > Bacteroidia > Chitinophagales > Chitinophagaceae > Phnomibacter. Next base: position 7,521 of record JBBIOQ010000023.1, read on the forward strand.
GCTGCCACCAATGCGGCAAACCTGCCGATACCCACACCAACTGCACCAACGATGCGTGCCACCTGCTTTTCATACAATGTGATGAGTGCAGGGAAAAATTTGATGGCTGCTGCAGCAAGGAATGCCAGGAATTCATTCACCTGCCGATGGAGGAACAAAAAGTTCAGCGAAAAGGCAAGGACAAGGGCGCCAACATTTTCAACAAATCGAAAGCAAGGCTGCGACCCAAACTCACTGAAAATCAGGCTGCGAAAAAGGGGAACTTCTGATTTGGGAAATATTTGTCCACCCATAAACAGGCTCCCCGAATCAACGGGCGGCCTTATTTACTTTTAGTCTTTATTTGCCGGGCATTGAAGAAACTGACTGCAATATTCCTCCTCATTTTTACCTGCTGGTATGTATTCGGATACATCCTTCAAACACGTATTCAACTGCACGCATTGAAGCAGCAGATGCGGGAAGCCATTGCCAATGGAAGTTTTCAACCGAACAATGTGCAACACTTAATTTTCGATGCCGGCGATTTTGAAAATGGTATGACTCCTTTTGAAAAAGAAAATGACCACGAAATCAATTTCAAAGGGGTAATGTATGATGTGGTGAAGGTGGAACTGAAAGCAGGGAAACTAATGATTGACTGCCTGCCCGACACCGATGAAACGCAAATGCTGATTGCGTTTGCAGAACAAATCCATAGAGAAAGTTCATCAGGCAATCACGCCACAAGAACTGCAGCACTTAAAATTTCGTTTGGAGCATTTGGAATAGCACCTTTGGCCGAAATACCAAACAAGGATTTATCAATTTCCATTTCATACCGCCCTTTGATTCAGCAGAAGCTGATAAAAGTGTTTCATTCAGTGCCTGCACCTCCTCCCTGGTTGGGTTAATGGTAATCTCCCCTTTTCTAAATAATGTATTCCTTTCGGGGAATTTGCCGCAGCAACCATTCTTGCTGAGCACATTCAATTGCTGATGTGTTTCATTCCGATCCGGAGATAGCTCTAACATCTTTCATACAACTATCAATGTTTGTATTTCCGGTGCTATCCTTATTGATTTTTCACCCATTCAAAATCTCGTATGAAATTAAAATATAGCCTGGCCCTTTTTCTTTCAATGCTTTCTACATTCCTTTTTGCGCAGGGTGCACTCAAAGGCAAAGTAATAGATGCACTCACAAAAAAACCATTGACAGGCGCTACCATTGCAGTGGCCGGCAGAAACGTAACTACCACCGACAGCGATGGTGCATTCAGTGTGGCATGCGCAACCAACAACGAAGTGACTGTTTCATTTGTCGGTTATGAATCTTATAGCAGACGCATCAAAGACTGCAACGAAACTTTGAATGTGATGCTGGTTCCGTCCAATGCATCAACCTTGAGCAATGTAGAAATTACCAGCACTTCTGCACAAAACAAATCGCTATTGTACCAGCCGGCATCCATTAGCAAATTGGCAAAAACAGAACTCACCCGCGGGCAAGGCTTGTTCCTGGATGATGCCATCAATATCAATATTCCCGGTGTTACCATGAGCCGGCGTACAGTATCTGCGGGGCAGCAGTTCAACATCAGGGGCTATGGCAACGGCGTTCGTGGAACGAATGGAATCAGCAGCAACTTCGATGGTCAGGGCTACAAAGTGTATCTAAATGGAATTCCTATTACCGATGCAGAAGGCATCACGCTGATGGATGATATTGATTTTGGATCCATTGGTAATGTAGAAGTAGTGAAAGGCCCTGCAGGCTCCATATATGGCCTTGCAGTATCAGGTGTTGTGAACCTCAACACCATCAAGCCTGAGCGAGGGAAAACTACTATTGGACAAGACGTAATGTTTGGAAATTACGGACTGCAAAGGTTCACTACGCATTTTCAAACTGCTACCGACAAATCATCACTGCTGCTCAATTACGGCTACCAGCATTCGGATGGCTTTATGTCGCACACCGAAAGTGAAAAGCGCTTTGTGAATGCAGCAGGCGAATTTAATGTGAGCCAAAAACAGTCGGTGAGTTTTTATGCATCGTACAGCTACAGTTACGACCAGCGTGGTGGTGAACTTACCATTGACCAGTACAACAAAAAGGACTATACAGGCAACCCCGAATACATCAAGCGCAATGCACATTCCAATGTCATTGGATTCCGTGCTGGTATTAGCCACACCTATAATTTCACCAGCAACATTTCCAACACTACTTCGCTCTTTGCATTGGGACAAAGCCAAAACGTAAGTTCTGCCGGTGGATGGACTGACAAAGACCCCATCAATGTAGGATTGCGTTCTACACTCGATATGAAATTTAACCTGAATGAAAAAACGGTTCTGAGTGGCATTACAGGTATTGAAATGCAACGACAGCAGGCACAAACCATTGGCTACAACATGGTGGCCAATCCCAGCGACCCCAACGGTTACTGGATAATCGGCGCCATGCGCAGCAACCAGTTTACGAAGTCATCCACTGCTTCTTTATTCACCGAGTGGACATTAGCCCTTGCGCATGACTTCTCCATTACAGGTGGCGTGGGTGTCAGCAATATGGTGATTGATTTGAACGACCGCTTTTATGTAGCCAACAGCACCAAACCAACAAGGTACACCAACACCTACGATGGCATGGTGTCGCCACACCTGGCTATCAACAAGGTATTCAGCAAAGAACTTTCAGTATATGCATCCTACAGCAAAGGATTCAAAGCACCAGTAAGTTCTTACTTCTTTATTCCAACCACAGGGCAGGTGAATACTGGCCTGAAACCGGAAATTGGCGACCAGTTTGAAATTGGCACCAAGGGGTCATTATTCGAAGACAGGCTGAGTTATTCGCTGGCATTGTTCCAGGCTAAGTTTAAAGATAAGATGACATCTGTTGCAGTGCCGCTCACATCTACCACCACGGCATACTCTTATGTTGCAAATGGTGGCGACCAGAACCACAAAGGTATTGAAGCTTCGGCCAGCTATGCGCTGTTCCGTTCATCCACCGGCTTCATCAAATTGCTGCGACCTTTTGCCAATATTGCCTATTCCGATTTCAAGTATGAAAACTACCAATACCAGAAGCTGAACTCAACAAACACAGGAGTAATTGTAGTCGACTACAGTGGCCTTGCTGTTGCAGGTGTTCCGAAAGTGGCTACCAATTTTGGAGTTGACCTTTCGACCAAAGTGGGATTGTATGCAAACCTTACTTATTCATTCAAGGATGGTTTCCCTATCAGTTCCGATGGATTGTACAACACAAGCAGCTACAACCTGTTGAATGGCAAAGTTGGCATTGCCCGCGAACTAGGAAAACATTTCAGCATCGATGGATATTTTGGGGTAACCAACATTACCGGCGTTCAATATCCGCTGATGGTGTTTGTAAACCAATTGCCTGATGCATACCTGCCGGCCCCGCTCAATACCAACTACTTCGGTGGTTTGAGCCTGAAATACATTTTCTAAAAGAAGGAATGATGGATTCAACCACAAAGACACAAGGGAAGCATAAGGAACAAAAGGATCTTCCAAAAATGATTTTATCCTGATGCCCTAGGTGCATCCCCTGTGCTCTTTGTGGTTTAAAAAAACTATATATGGAAAAGATTGCCATTATTCTCCTCGCAACAATAAGCACTGCATCCTGCAAGTTTGGCAACAAGTCAAGGCAGGGCGGCAAAGACCGGCTGGTATGTGTAAGCAAGCAAATAACGGAATACCTTTTTGCACTAGGACAAGGCGACAAGTTGGTGGGCATTGACCTGAGCAGCACTTACCCTCCTGAACAAACTAAAAAGCTTACTACTGTTGGCTATCATCGCATGCTGAGCGCCGAAGGAATCATTTCGCTGGATCCCACTTTGGTAGTGCATGACGGCAACATTGGTCCTGCCAATGTGTTGCCTCAGTTGGAGAAAGCAGGCATCACTATCAAAGAATACCGTGGCGGCGAAGGCATGGATAGTGCCATGATGCTGCTGAAAACAATGGGCAAAGATTATTGATCTGAAGCCAAAGCCGATTCGCTCATTGCCATTTGGAAAAACGATCTAGTAAAATGTGATTCTGCCATCAAAAAAATACCCTGCAAAACATCGTGTCATGATTATTCACTTTGGCAGGGTGGCGAATCAATATTTTGTTTTGGGAACAAGAGGCGCGGCCAATGAAATGATTGCCCGTGCCGGCGGAATAAACGTGGCTGATACAACGGGTTTCAGAAACATCAGCCCTGAGTGGATTGCCAAAGCTCAACCAGATGTGATACTTGTCACTGATTTTGGTTACGACCGCCTGGGTAGCTTTGAAAAGTTCGTTGAGTTGCCCGGCATGGCTCTCACTCCTGCCGCAAAGAACAAAAAGATTTATCGCATGGAAGAACATGACCTAGTTTACTTTGGCCCACGCAGTGGCAAAATCATTCAGCAAATGATGCAACTCATTCATGAATGAACACTTTGCTAAAGCGATACAACTATACTACCATTTACACAGCATTGCTGCTGCTACTGCTTTTATTAATCATGCTGTCAGCCGCAACAGGCGCGGTGCATTTGTCCTTGCAGGAAATTGTGCAAATCATTTTGAACAAAACCGGCTTTAGCAACTATACCGAAATCAGCAACGTGCACGAAGCAGTGTTCTGGCAGCTCAGGCTTCCGCGAACATTCATGTGCATTGCAGTGGGCGCATCGTTGGCTGTGAGCGGTTCGTTGTTGCAGGCATTATTTCGCAATCCCATTGTTGAACCCGGGTTGATTGGCACCAGTTCTGGTGCTGCTTTCGGTGCTGCATTTTTGTTGGTGATGGGCAGCCTTCCCTTGCTGCGTTTCCTGCAGCCGTTGGGGGATTTACTCATGCCCTTATCGGCTTGTGTTGGCGGGTTGGTGGCAACGCTGATGGTTTGCAAAATGGCCGCATCTTTCAGTAGGGTGAACATTGCCATCATGATCCTGGCCGGCATAGCTGTGAATGCCATTTTTAACGGAGCCACAGGTTTTCTTGCATACATAGCCCGCGACCCGCAGGCACGCAGCATTACATTCTGGAGCCTGGGCACAGTGAGCGGCGCCCCCTGGAAAACCGTCCTCATTTGCGGGAGCACTGCAATGGCAGGTGTGCTGCTTGCATTGCGCTTCACCCGTGCATTGAATGCGATGCAACTGGGCGATACGGAAGCAGGTTATCTTGGCATCAATGTAAACCGCTTGAAGATGCAACTAATACTGTTAACCACCATGTTGGTTGCAGTAGCCACATCACTTGTTGGCATCATTGCTTTTATTGGTTTGGTAGTGCCACATATGCTCCGCCTGATCAAAGGCAGCGACAATCGCTTTCTTGTGATTGGTTCAGCATTGCTGGGCCCCATACTTCTCCTGCTGGCCGATATGCTGGCAAGGGTGTTGATTGCACCTGCAGAAATGCCGATTGGTATAATCACCGCCTTCACAGGAGCGCCTGTTTTCATGTGGCTTTTGTATAAGAGCCGCACCAATCCGCAAAAAGGAGGGTTCTATGCTTGAAGCCATGAACCTTTCCTTCGTTATTGGCTAACGGACACTGGTTGACGCTGTAAATCTCACACTGCAACATGGTGAATTTGCCGTAGTGATGGGGCCCAATGGCGCAGGAAAAACCACGCTGCTGAAACTGCTGGCAGGCAGTGAAAAACCCACAGCAGGTCAAATACTGCTGCACGGCAAAAACATGCACGATTATCACGCAATGCAATTAGCAAAACTCAGAGCTGTGCTTAGTCAGCAGTATGCATTGCAGTTTCCAGTAGCCGTTGCTGAAGTAGTAATGATGGGGCGCTATCCGCATTTTCAAGGTGCTCCCTCTGCGCATGATGCGCAGGTGTGCAGGACTGCACTTGCAGATATGCAGATGGAAGCATTTGCACAACGCGATTACCTGACACCAAGCGGTGGCGAACAGCAAAAAGTACAAATGAGCCGTGTGATGGCGCAATTGGAGGGCGCAGATAATAAGCAACCACGCATCTTGTTTTTGGATGAACCGGTGAGCCATCTCGATGTAAAATACCAGCACCTGCTCATGCAAAAAGCAAAACAATGGTGTATTGGTGTCAACGGTGTTTTGGCTGTGCTCCACGACATTAATTTGGCGCTGCAATTTGCCGATACCATTTACTTCATGAAAAATGGAAGGCTTAGCGGTAAATGAATGCGGGGCCAGGCTTTCGACATAGCATTATTCAACCAGGTGTTTGAGGTAAATGGGAAATTAGTCGAATCGGGGTTTGAAGACTGGATGGTGGCCATAAAATGGTAAAGCCCAACATATACCCGTTGCAGGCATTGATATTTGCGGGTGCTGAAATAAATAGGCACATCTTTGTAGCATGCAGCGCAGGCAGAAGCTACCACCACACCATTTTCTTTTGCGGTTATTATCCTGCATCATTCTCCTTTCAGTTTCTACGACTGTTGTAGCGCAAACCAAAAAGGACTCGGTTATTTATAGCGAGACCGACCTGCCCACCCTGCTTTTCAAAAAAACACCGGTTGACAGTTTTGTAACCGGCAAAATCAAGAAATACAATTTTGCGGTACTGCCCGTTGTTGGTTATGCACCTGCCAACGGTTTTGTAATTGGCGCAGCACTGAGCGCAGCAACCAATTTTGGGGATCCAAAGAACACAAGGCAGTCAAGCGGCCTGCTGAATATCACTACAACTACCAAGGACCAGGTTATTTTTATAGCCAGGGCCGGCATTGCATTGCCGAAGAACGATATGCTGTTTGACGTTGACACCCGCTTCCTTGTTTTTACGCAGGATACTTATGGTTTGGGTATTCATACCGGCAAAGAGGGCGAACCCGACTATGCGCAACCACAGCCCATGGAGTTCAATTACCTTCGGCTTTATTTCACAGGATTCAAAAGAATAACAGGCAATTTATACGGAGGAGTAGGCATTCATGTGGACGTTCACTCCAGCATTGTTGACAACCAACTGAGACTTGACACTGTTCCAAACATCCTGACGGACCATTATACCTACAATACTCAAAATGGATTTCCATTAGATATGTACAAGGCCAACGGATTTTCACTTGCTATGCGTTATGACAGTCGCGATAATATTGCAAATCCCTACAAAGGCCTTTTTGCATCCATCACCGGCAGGGTTAACAGCACGATTCTCGGCTCCAACAAACAGGCGGGTATTTTATCGTTGGAAGGCCGCTACTACAAAAACCTGCAGAAAAAAAGACCATCGCACCTGGTAGCTTTTTGGCTCAAGGGCGATTTCAGTACCGAAGGAAATCTTCCTTATCTCGATTTACCTTCCATCGGTTGGGACACGTACAACCGCACCGGCCGGGGTTTTATACAAGGCAGGTTTCGTGGTCCTTCCATGGTCTATTTTGAAACAGAGTACAGGTTTCCCATCACAAGAAACGGATTGCTGGGTGGGGTGGCATTCTCCAACGTCACCTCTGTATCGGGCAATGGCCAAAAAGTTTTCCAGCACTATGCACCTGCCGCCGGTGGTGGCCTCCGCATAAAACTCGACAGGGACTCAAGAGCAAATATTACTGTTGACTACGCCAGGGGTGTAGGCGGGAGCAGTGGCATCTTTTTCAACCTGCAGGAAGCATTTTGAAATATGCCAGACCCACAGCCAATTAAAATTGCTATGCAAACTTTTTCAGCGAATCTTCTATGGCTGCAATTGTTTGTTCATCGCTCCATTGTTCAGGTACAAATTTTTCGCCAATCACCTTTTCATACAGTTCAATGTAACGTTGGCTGATGGTATCAATCCATTCAGCACTCATAGCAGGAACTGTTTGTCCTTCCTTGCCCATGAAGTTGTTTGCAATCAGCCATTCGCGTACAAACTCTTTGCTGAGTTGCTTCTGCTTTTGGCTGGCAGCCTGTCGTTCTTCAAAACCATCTGCATAAAAATATCGCGAAGAATCTGGTGTATGAATCTCATCCATCAGGAAAATGGTATCGCCAATTTTTCCGAATTCATACTTGGTATCCACCAGTATCAACCCACGTTTTGCGGCAATTTCCTTTCCCCTGGCAAACAAAGCCAGCGTGTATTTTTCAATCTGCAAATAATCACTTTCAGAAACGATGCCCTGGGCAATGATTTCTTCGCGGCTGATGTCTTCATCGTGCCCTTCTTCAGCCTTTGTAGAAGGCGTGATGATAGGTTGAGGAAAGAAGTCGTTTTCTTTCATTCCTGCAGGAAGCGGTACGCCACATAGCATGCGCTTGCCTGCTGCATAAGTGCGCCATGCATGACCGGTTAGGTTGCCGCGTACAACCATTTCCACCCTGAATGGCTGACACCTTTTGCCAACACTTACATGCGGTGCGGGTACATCCAGCAACCAGTTTGGACAAATGTCGGAGGTAGCATGCAGCATGTATGCTGCTATCTGGTTTAGCACCTGCCCTTTGTAAGGAATGGGACTTGGCAGAATAACATCAAATGCCGATATACGATTGCTGGCCACCATGACCAATAATGAATCGCCGATGGAATAAACGTCACGCACCTTGCCTTTGTAAAATGCTGTAGTGCCTTTAATTGAAAGCGTCATATTGAATGCAAAGGAAAGAAACAAAGTGCAGGAATATGTTCTGCCTGTTTACTAATGATTCAAAGAATCTGAATAACCTGTGCAAACAGGCATAAGTGGGCGAAACAATCTTTAGCATTTATTTACAAAACCCCCCATATTTGCTTGTATAAAATTTCACTTATGAGAAAAGTGCTTCCACTTGTGGCAGTACTGTTCATGGCTAATGCACTAACGATTGCTGCCATTGCACAGACAATAACCATCAAGGGTACCATCAAAGATTCCACAACAAAAGGAACTATTTCCGCTGCATCAGTTGTCATCAAAGGTTCTACCTCAGGAACCTACACTGATGACCATGGAAATTTTTCTTTGACAACAAAACAAACACTTCCCCTCACCCTGGAGATAACAGCTGTCAATTACGATCTGAAATCTGTGACTATTACATCGGCCGACCAGGTAGTTTCGGTAGAACTGGTACAAAACACTACGCTGGGCCAGGATGTGGTGGTTTCGGCAACCAGAACTCCAGCACGCATTCTTGAATCGCCCGTCAGTATTGAACGGGTTGGCAATGCTGCCATCCGCACTGCGGCTTCACCAAGTTACTACGACATGATCACCAACCTGAAAGGTGTGGATGTGGTAGCCAGTTCGCTCACTTTCAAAACACCTGCTACCCGTGGTTTCAACAGTAGTGGCAACGTGAGGGTGAACCAGATTATGGATGGTATGGACAACCAGGCCCCAGGTCTTAACTTCAGTGTGGCCAGTATCATTGGCCTCACCGAATTGGACGTGGACAATTTTGAATTGCTGCAAGGTGCATCGTCTGCGCTTTATGGTTCAGGTGGCATGAACGGTACCATTTTGATCAACGGAAAGAATCCTTTCAAATACCAGGGACTTAGTTTCCAGGTAAAAACGGGCATGATGCATGTTGACCAAAGCCAGCGCAGCACTTCACCCTATTACAACTGGGCTGTTCGCTGGGGCCAGAAAGTTTCTGACAGGTTTGCCTTTAAAATTGGCGCGGAACTCGTTCAGGCCAAAGACTGGCTGGCTAACGATATGCGCAATTATGCACGAAACGGTTCGACGGGTAAAATCATTACCGGCACCCGCGACACTGATCCCAACTATGATGGTGTAAACGTGTATGGCGATGAAACTACCACCAACCTTCGTTCAGTATTGGACCAGGTAGCCGCACAGGCTCCGTTTTGGAAGGATTATGTGAACACCTTGCCTTCCAAAATTCCAGTGAGCCGCACAGGTTATACTGAAAAAGAAGTGACAGACCCGAACACAGTAAACTTCAAAGTTTCGGGAGCATTGCATTATAAATTAGGCAAGAATGTAGAAGCCAGCCTATCGGGCTTTTGGGGATCGGGAAACACAGTTTATACAGGCAGCCAACGCTACTCATTGCGTGAATTTAAAATTGGCCAGTACAAGTTTGACCTTACGGGAAAGAACTGGTACCTCCGTGCATACACTACCCAGGAAAATGCAGGCGCCTCCCACAACCTTACAGTTACTACCCAATTGTTCAATGAAGCTTGGAAACCCAGTACTACCTGGTATCCCCAATATGCACTGGCCTATATGAATGCAAAACTGGCCGGCCGCCCCGACCTCGAAGCGCATAACATAGCAAGGGCTGTTGCCGACCAGGGCCGCCCTGCTGCAGGCTCAGACCAGTTCAACCAGATTTTTGATGATGTTCGCAAAAAGCCAATACCGCAAGGTGGCCTGCTGTTGGATAGGAGCGACCTATACCAGGTAGAAGGTCAGTACAGCTTCACAAATATTAAAGTGGTTGACCTCATGGTGGGCGGCAACTACAAGCAATACGTGCTGAACAGTAATGGCACATTGTTTGCCGACAAGCCCGGAGAACCGCTTCACATCGCAGAATATGGTGCCTATGCACAAATAGCCAAATCATTGTTCAATGAAAAACTGCGACTGACTGCCAGTGGCCGATACGACAAGAATGAAAACTTTGATGGCAGGTTCACGCCAAGGCTTACGGCCCTATGGAAGCTGACAAGGAATGGTAATGTCAGGTTCTCCTACCAAACAGCCTACCGCTTTCCTTCCAACCAGCAACAGTTTATTGACCTGAACGTAGGAACTGGCAGGCTGCTTGGATGCGACATATCGCTTTGGGAGAAATATGGCCTTATAGAAAATGCCCCCTACAACCCGGCAAACCTGTCTGAGCGTTTGTATTTTACACCGGTGAAACCTGAATCAGTTACTTCCTTTGAATTAGGTTACAAAACGCTCATCAAGAGCAAACTGCTGGTGGATGTATATGGTTACGTTGGCAGCTATCAGAATTTCATCAGCCGCCGCGATGCAGTTCAGTTTTCCAGTGGAACCCCCGACCCAACAGCTACCCAACTAGGTTACAGTATTGTAGTAAATGCTCCGGGTACAGTGAAAACCTATGGATGGGGTGCCAGTGCTGACTATCTGCTGCCAAAGAACTTCACCATTGGCGGCAACATTTCTTCCGACATACTGAATGATGTGCCAGAAGGATTCCGCTCTTTCTTCAACACACCAAAACTCAGGACAAACGTGTCCATCGGGAATACCGGCTTTGGTCCCAAGAATCTGCTTGGTTTCAACCTGGTTTGGCGTTGGCAGGATGCCTTCTTCTGGGACAGCGATTTCATTGCAGGCGACCTTCCGGCCTATCATGATATTGATGCCAGCATCAGTGTAAAATCACCTAAAATCAAATCTATCATCAAACTGGGTGCAACCAACCTGTTGAATTCCTACTATACAACAGCCCTTGGCAACCCTGCAATGGGTGGTTTGTATTATGTAAGTTTTGCTTACAACGTGCTGTAACCAAAATCAGACATTTCAATTAAAAAATTACGTATGAAAAATACATTCAAAGCTTGGTGGAAAACAGGTGCAATGGCTGCGATTGCAACAATGGCACTTGTTGGCTGTAACAAGGATTTGCCAAAGGCCGTACCCAACACGCCTCCTACGCCTACGGGCAGCAGTATTGCCGATGTGGTGAATTCAACCGCCACCTATTCTTTCCTGAAGGCTGCCATAGCCAGGGCAGGAAGCGGCCTGGCATTTAACCCATCCGACAGGACCGCTGTGTATACCTTTTTTGCACCTGATAACAACGCCTTTATTGCTTCCGGCATCCCAAGCGAAACAGTGATTAATGCAATGCCGGCTGCACAGGTGGCTGCCATCCTCAACTACCATGTCATTCCGGGTATTGTATTGCAGTCCACCAATATGTCAAACATATTTCCCAACCAATACCTTCAAACCTCGCTGGTACTTGCTGCCCCATCTGCCTCACTTCCTACGGGATTGCGCATGAGCCTGTTTCCTTCCATCAGGGGTGGAAATATTTATGGCAACAATATCCCCATTAAGGCAGTTGACAACTTGGTTGCCAATGGAGTAATGCATATACCAGCCGGCCTGATCATGCCGCCTTCAACCACTGTGAAGGGTTTGATTGCCAGCGATACGTCGCTCACTTTGTTCGCAGCGGCCATTGCCCGAGCCGACTCAGGCCAAACCGGCCTTAACAAACTTGATTCGGTAATGAATTATCCGGCAGCGAACATTACTGTTTTTTCACCCAAAAACAGTGCTCTTAGGGCTATGTTTCCCCCGGGTACTCCCGATGCAACCATTATAGCACTTTTGAACAACCCAGCCTATTTTACCGCTCAAACAGTGCGTGGATTGGTAGCCTACCATATGCTGGGTTCAAGAGCATTTACGGTGAACCTTCCGGCAACAGCATCGCAAATCAGCACATTGTTGACGCTACCTACGGTGCCTGCCGGCTTGCCAATCATTGCACAATGGAATGGCACCACAGCAACAGTTAAAGGGATTGCCAATGCCACAGCTTCAACGGTAGTTGCCGGTAATGTTCATGGCATAAATGGCGTACTAAATGCCATTGACCAGGTATTGAGACCTCAATAAATTCATCGTATTTTTTCAAAGAAAAAGCCGGTCATTGATGGCCGGCTTTTTCTTTGACTGGATTGATTGCATTCAAAATTTTCTGTTTGCCCCCCAGCCTTTACTTTTGCCTTCCTAAAATTTTTGAAATCAAGCATGGCAAGACTAATCACAATCAGGGAAGCGCTTCGTGAAGCAATGAGCGAAGAGATGCGCCGCGATGAAACCGTTTTTTTGATGGGTGAAGAGGTGGCTGAATACAATGGCGCCTACAAGGTAAGCCAGGGCATGCTTGCAGAGTTTGGCCCAAAACGGGTTATTGATACCCCCATCACAGAATTGGGTTTTACGGCAATTGCTGTGGGTGCGGCCCAAAACGGCCTTCGACCCATTGTCGAATTCATGACATGGAATTTCGCTGTACTTGCCCTGGACCAGATATTGAACACCGCCAGTAAAATGATGGCCATGAGTGGCGGCCAAATGGGGTGTCCTATTGTTTTTCGCGGGCCCAATGGCAGTGCAGGACAGTTGGGTGCTCAGCACTCCACCGCTTTTGAAAGTTACTTTGCCAACATCCCGGGGATCAAGGTTGTTTCCATTTCCAACGCTTACGATGCCAAGGGATTGATGAAAAGCGCCATTCGCGATGAAAACCCTGTGATGTTTATGGAAAGCGAGGTGATGTATGGCGAAAAAGGGGAAGTGCCCGAAGAAGAATACCTGGTGCCAATAGGCAAGGCCGATGTAAAACGCAGCGGTACCGATGTCACCATTGTTTCCTATAACAAAATGATGAAAGTTGCTTTAGGTGCAGCTGCCGAACTTGAAAAAGAAGGCATCAGCGCCGAGGTGATTGACCTGCGCTCTATTCGTCCGCTCGATTGGCATACCATGGTTGAAAGTGTGAAAAAAACCAACCGCATGGTGATTGTAGAAGAGCAGTGGCCCATGTGCTCGGTTTCCTCTGAAATTGCCTACCGCATTCAGAAAGAAGCATTCGATTACCTTGATGCACCTATACTGCGCATTACAAGCGCCGATGCCCCCATGCACTATGCACCCAATCTTGCAGCCCTTGCCATTCCAGATGTGCCACGGACAGTGAAACTGGTGAAGGATGTGATGTACATGAAGAAATAAGATTTACAATTCTGCATAATGAAAAAGCCCTTCGATGTCGGAGGGCTTTTTCATTGTAAACAGTTCGTGCTATTCATACAATGGCTGCGGCTTCATATCCTTGAGATTGAATGCATACATCACAATGAAAACCAGCCCAATAAAAGCTGGCCCTAATGTAACAAGTCCTATCAGTGAGTTGTTTCCGAAAACCAGGGTGGGTGTAATCACACCTACAATCGTCCCTACTACATAAATCCAGAAACCCAGTGGCTTCATCCTGAACATGAAGATGCCGCCTATGAGGGTAAGCAGGTTGGCAACCAACATCAGCGTGCTGTTTTGCCTGAGTTTATTTGCTTCTACCATCCCTTCTGCATCCTTCAAAAAAATTGGCCGCCTTCTTTGTTTGGATTCCTCTATCCGCTTCTCGTTGTTTTTGAAATTCCTTTGGGCAATTTCTTCTACCCTGTCGGCAGCAAAATAAGTAGTAACACTCGTAATTATCTGGTAGCAACTGCCAAGGAAAGTGAGCACACAAAGCACTGTGAGAAAAGCACTGCGCTGCGGCGGAACATAGGTTACATCTTTCAACGATTCCATAACGGCCATATTTTTATCCAATGATGATGCCCGCAATAGCTGCCGACATATACGATGCAAGCGTACCGCACAACAAGGCTCGCATGCCCAGCCGTGCAAGGTCGGCGCGGCGGGTAGGTGCCAGTTCGCCAATACCACCAATCTGCATGCCTACACTACTGAAGTTGGCGAAACCGCAAATGGCGATGCTCACAATCAGCAAGCCTTTGTCCGTTACCAACGGTACCGTCTTGGTGGTAAGATTGTTGAAGGCCACAAATTCGTTAATGGTAAGTTTTTGTCCCAGCAGTGTGGCTGCATTGGCAACATCAGCGCCCGGTACTCCCATACTCCAGGCCATGGGTGTAAACAGTTTACCAAAAATAAAATTGAGGCTGAGATCGAAACCGGGATTGAACAGGTGACCTGTTTTCAGCAACAGGTAATCTACAAAGGCAATCAATGCAATGAAGCCAATAAGCATGGCAATTACGTTTACACCAATCTTCATGCCATCGCTGGCACCGTGGCTGATGGCATCAATCAGGTTACTGTATTGGCTTTTTACCTCCAGTTTCACCTTTCCCATCGTTTGGCTTTCTTCTGTTTCGGGGTACACCATTTTGGCAATCACCAATGCACCTGGCGCTGCCATCAGGCTTGCAGTAATGAGTTTGGGGGCAAGGTCGAGGCCGGCTTTTGCACCCATGTTTGCATACACTACCAATATGCCACCTGCAATACAGGCAAGGCTTCCGCTCATGCTGGCCAGCAATTCGCTACGAGTCATGCCTGCGAGGTAAGGCCTGATCATTACCTGTGCTTCTACCTGCCCCACAAATGCGCTTGCTACATTGCTGAGAGCTTCGGCACCACTCACCCGCATGATGAAGTTCATGCCTTTGGCAATGACGGCTACAATGCGTTGCATGACTTTGATATGATAGAGGATGGCCACCAGCACGCAAACAAGAATGATGGTTGAAACCACATTGAATGCAAACACAAACATGCCTGGCGTGGCATAGTTTGCAGCCTGTCCAGTGTTTGTCATGGTAGCGATGCCGCCATAAACAAAATCAGCGCCAGCCTTGGCGAACTGTTCAATCTTTTGCATGCCATGGCCCAACTTCTGAAAGAAAGCAGTTACAATTGGCACCCTTAACACCAGCAAGCCAATAACCACCTGCAGGAAAATACCACTGCCCACCACCCTCAGGTTGATACGTCTTTTGTTATTGGAAAATAAGTAGGCAATCCCCAGGATGAGAGCAATGCCAATAATTCCTTGAAACCTGCCCATGCAAATAGCTTGTTGTGTTTACAAATGTGATGCCCGCCGAAAATACCGATTAAGAACTAAGCATTCACGCTGTGCCATCAAATATTCTGCACCAGTTTTTTGTTCAATCGAAAATGTGTGCAACAGGATTATTGTTAAGTTTACCCATCATGCTCTAAAAGTTATTTCCAATCTCAACATGTTTATCATTTTGAAGTCGGGAGCCTACGCCAGTAACTAACAGAATACCCTTCAAAAATCCACCGATTATACAAAAATGAAAAGGGCAGCGCTTGCAATCAATAAGGCATTGGCACTTCTCCTTGCCACTGCTTTTCTTCAGTTCGTCACAACACAATGCCTTGGGCAATTGGATTCGATAACAACAGCATTCAAAGCCGCAGCCGGTATGGGTTTCAGCGGTGTACTGCTGGTGGCTGAAGATGGCAGAATCCGATTCAATCACGCCACAGGATATCGCAGGTTTGAGGATGAAAAGAAGCTGAAGAAGTCCGACATTTTTGAACTGGCATCCGTTTCGAAACAGTTCACAGCAATGATTGTGATGATGCTGAATGAAAAAGGGATGCTCAGCTACGACGACCTTGTAGAAAAATACCTCGACATACCTTATAAAGGCATTACGATCCGCCACCTGCTAACCCATACCAGTGGATTGCCAGATTATCTGGCGGTGATGGTTGCCCATTGGGATAAAACAAAAGTAGCGGGCAATGCCGATGCCATTGAATACCTGAACAGGTATGCTCCACCCGCCTTATTTGCCCCGGGAGAAAAATATAGTTACAGTAATACAGGTTATTTATTGCTGGCCAGCATTGCAGAAAAAGTTACAGGCCGCGATTTTGTAGACCTATGCAGGGATTGGATTTTTAAACCGCTTAAAATGAAAAGTACAGATATCCGACCACTGCAGAAAAAAGCAACGACCGAAAATTTTGCTGCCGGGCACCTGAAAGACAGCACCGGAAAATATGTAAATGCCAACCGCTTTCAAGAATTTGATTACACTGTATGGCTTGGCAACCGCAAAGGTCCGGGCCGCATCAGCAGCACAGCAAAGGACTTGCTGAAATGGGACCGTGCATTATACACCGGCAAACTTGTGCAACCAGCTACGCTGGAACAAGCATTTTTCCCCATGAAACTGAACAATGGCACTGTTTCAAACTATGGTTTCGGATGGGAGATCAGGAGCGATTCAGCCCTTGGCAAAATGGTGTTGCACAACGGCGATAACCCCGGCTACAGTACCGAAATTATTCGCTGCATTGAAAAGCATTACACAATCATTCTGCTTTGCAACAATGCGCATCCAGCATTCAAGCCATTGATATCATCAACCATGAAGGCACTTCCGCTTTTGAAGTAAAAGGCATTCAGATTCATGCAAACAGTTTATTGATTTACAAGGGTCGGATCCAAATATTACGAAAGCTTACCAGATTGCCGTGATCCTGCAGCATCAGGGATTCCTTGTTGCTGTGCAACTCATATTTTGCAACGCCAATGTATTCTGTAGTGCCCCATATATCAACATTGTTTTGCACCAGTATACCGTTTTGCAATACTGTCACTCGTGCTGCTGTTTTTACCCTGCCATCTTCATAAAACTGGGGTGCAGTAAAAATCACATCATAGGTCTGCCATTCACCCGGCGGTCTGCATGCATTTACCAATGGCATGTGTTGCTTGTAAATGCTTCCGGCCTGTCCATTGCTGTATGTAGAATTGTTATAGCTGTCAAGCACCTGCAATTCGTAATGCCCCATCAGGAAAATTCCACTGTTACCACGCCCCTGGCCTTCGCCTTTCACTTCGGCAGGTGTGCGCCATTCAATATGCAACTGGCAATCACCAAATTTTTGTTTGGTTCTTATGCCACCACTTCCCGGTTTCACTGTCATGGCACCATCAGCAACGGGCCAGTTGGCAACGCTACCGTTCATGGATTCCCACTGAGCAAAATCCTTTCCTCCAAATAATACAATGGCATCTGAAGGAGCGTCGGAACTGATTTTGCCGGGAGTGACGACTGGCGGCACCGGCTTCCAAATTTCAGTCAGTGATGCGTCATGATCATTTTGAGAAATAGCCGGAAAGCCGAGAAGCATGGCAGCGAACAACAGGCAAGAAAAGCGTTTCATTGAAAAAAAGATTTTTGGAAAAATACAGCAAACCCGGACTGAAAAAACAGTATCAGACAATCCCACAAACGGAATACAAACCAGTTACCACCATCTTGCATGTACAGCTGGTTATATTTGCCCACATTATTGCACCGTCACCATGCCGCCTTTACAATTTCAGCTACAAAATACCGACGCACATTCCAAAGCCCGGGCAGGTAAAATAACTACCGATCACGGCGAAATTTTAACGCCCATTTTTATGCCTGTTGGTACGGTGGGCACTGTAAAGGCTGTAACCCAACAACAGTTGCTGCAGGATGTGCATGCACAAATTATTCTGGGCAATACTTATCACTTGTACCTGCGCCCAGGATTAGAAGTGCTCGAGGCCGCCGGAGGTTTGCATCGCTTCAATGGATGGCAAAAACCCATCCTTACAGATAGCGGCGGCTACCAGGTATTTTCACTGGCAGCTCAGCGCAAAATAAAAGAAGAGGGTGTCACCTTTCGCAGCCATATTGATGGCAGTAAGCATTTGTTTACGCCGGAAAGGGTAATGGACATTCAGCGCAGCATAGGTGCCGATATCATCATGGCTTTCGACGAATGCCCACCCTATACCAGCGAGTACAAGTATGCACTCGACAGCATGAACCTTACCCACCGCTGGCTGGACCGATGTATGAAAAGGCTAGATGAAACCGAACCGAAATACGGCTACCTGCAAAACCTGTTTCCAATTGTTCAGGGCGGCACTTACAAAGACCTGCGCCAGGCATCGGCCGAATTTGTGAGCAGCAAGAATGCTGTGGGCAATGCCATTGGCGGCCTCAGCGTAGGCGAGCCTTCGGAACTGATGTACGAACTATGCGAATGGAACTGCAGGTTTCTTCCCTGGGAAAAGCCTCGATACCTGATGGGTGTTGGCACCCCCTGGGATTTGCTGGAATGCATCAGCTATGGCGTTGACATGTTTGACTGTGTGATGCCCACCCGCAACGGGCGCAATGCCATGCTCTTTACAAGCCAGGGCGTAATCAACATCGACAACAAGAAATGGAAAAAGGATTTTTCGGTGCTTGATGAGGCAATCGACAACGGTATCAGCAATTATTACAGTAAGAGTTATGTGCGACACCTGTTCAAGGCAGGAGAAATTTTGGGACTGCAGCTTGCCTCACTACAAAACCTTTCATTTTACCTGTGGCTGATGCGGCAGGCACGAGAGCATATCATTTCCGGCGATTTCGACAACTGGAGAAAAGAAATGATTCCTGTATTGAAAACAAGGCTGTGAATCGCAATCGCTGTTTATTGATTCTTCCTTATGTTTACACTTCGTAATTCGCCGTGAAATAAGTTATGAGAACTGTAGCCGACATCCTTTCGACAAAAACAAAGCCTGCCAACGTAATTGCCTCCGAATCATTGGTTTTGGACGCATTGCAGATGATGAAAAATCTGAACCTGAGCTATGTAATAGTGAAGGAAAATGGCAATTTCAAAGGAATCTTCAGTGAGCGGGATTATAGCCGCAACGTGGCCCTCGAAGGCAAGACCAGCAAAACCTGCCTGGTCAGGGAAGCCATGAGCACCGGCCTGGTTGGGGTATGCCCCGAGAATACAGTGGAAGAATGCATTCATTTCATTTTGGAATACAAAATGCGTTACCTGCCGGTGTTTGAAAACGGGAACCTGGAAGGTGTCGTTACCATCCATGATATCCTCCGGGAAGCGCTCCGCAGCAAAGAAGCTTTGTTCGATTCTTCGCTCACCGATCGCCTCATTGATGAAGGCGGTATTTATTGAAAAAAATTTAGCACTTTTTGGGGTTTCATGACTTTTGTCATGTAGCTTGGCATAGGTATTGATGAACTTCAAGCATATCAATCCTTTTGCCATGAAAATAGTTAGCGACATTTTGAAGCAAAAGCCGCACAGTTTCAACTACATTGAGCCTGACGCATTGGTAGAGGATGCACTAAGCCTGATGAACAATCTCAACCGGAGTTTTTTGATTGTAATGCATGAAAGAGACTTTAAAGGCATTTTTTGTGAACACGATTACATTCACAATGTTGCCCTAAGAGGCTGGGATAGTGCAACCTGCAAGGTTGAAGAAGTGATGACGAAAGATTTGCCAACAGTAACTCCGCAGGACAGTGTTGAGAGAGTAATGCAGCTGATGGACGCCCATCATGTAAGGTATGTACCGGTATTCAGTTCATTTTATTTCGAAGGTGTAATCACCTTGCACGACATCATGCACCTGGTAGTAGAAAACAGGGAGCAAACTTTTGACCTGCCATTGACCATGGTTTCGGAGCATGAATACAGGATTTATTAGCAGTCAGGCTATCGAATTACAACATCGGCAATAGTGCCTTCGCCCAACACCTCGTTTACGCGTTGAATAATTTTTTCTTTCTGGTAGTTGAGTTCCTGCCGGAGCGGTGCCACATTGGTATGAATAAACAGCGTTTTATTTACCACCTGTAATTTCTCAGTATAACGGGCAATGGTTTTGCCCATTATCTGCTCCCATACATCTGTGAGTTGCTGCGTTTGCAATCCCTTCTTCAGTTTGCTGGCATTCAAAAAAGATTGTAATGCCTGGCTGAAATTCATTTCTCCCATGTTGGTGGCTTAATGCACAAAAGTAATACAGCAGGCCATCTTTGTATGAATTGGTAAAAATTCTGACCACTGACAAGCGACTAGTGTGCAATTTCAACAACCTCAAAATCTGCGCCAATAGTGGCAAGCTGTTTTTCCAGCCTGTCGCGGTGCGTATCGGTAATAAAAACCTGCCCCTCTTTTTCCACACAAACTTCTTTCAGCAGGTTTTGCATGCGCTGGTTGTCGAGTTTTTCAAAAACATCATCGAGCAGCAAAATGGGCGCAAATCCCTTGTGTTTTTGCAACCATTCGTATTCGGTGAGTTTCAAGGCAAAGAGCAGGCTTTTTCGCTGGCCTTGCGAAGCGATTTGTTTGAATGGCTGGTCGTGCAGCAGCAATGAAAGGTCATCGCGGTGTATGCCTGCTGTTGTGCGTTGTAATGCAAAATCCTTTTGCATGTTTGCAGCTAGCAATTGAAGAAATGCATCAGAACCTTTTTCCAAATCGACTTTGCTCAAAGCAGATACGTAAGCAAATGACACTTTTTCTTTTTCCCCGCTAATGAGGTGGTAATGCCGCTCAGCCTGTGGCAAAAAACTTTCAAGCAATTGATGGCGCTTGGTAGCAATGAATACAGCACGCTCTGCCATCTGGCTGTTAATGATGTCCAGCAACGCATCCTGGCGCCGATTGTTTTCGACCATTTGTTTCAGCAGGCTGTTGCGTTGCTGCAACAGTTTATTGTATTCCATCAGTTGCTGCAGGTATTGATTGTCCAACTGGCACAACAAACCATCCATGAGCCTGCGCCGCGTTTCGCTGCCACCGGTGATGAGTTCATCATCATCCGGCGCAATGATTACAGCAGGCAATCGCCCTACATGCGCCGACATTTTTGCATAGGCATCCTCATTCCACAAACATTCTTTCTTGCCGGTTTCCCGCAGGATGCAAACCACTTTTGCTGTTTGGTTGCCAATACTGAAATCACCCACCAATCTGAAGCCTTGTTTTGAATGCGTGACAATAGCAGCATCATTGCCGGCGAAATAACTCTTGGTGAAACAGAGATAATAGATGGCATCAAGAAGGTTGGTTTTGCCCGTACCATTGGCACCGCAAATGCCCACCACCTTTTTGCTGAACCGGTAGTCGGCAGCAGCATGGTTTTTAAACTGGAACAACGCTATGTTTTGCAGCATCAGCACCTGTGCAAAGTAAGGGACTTGAGCAGCAAGGCAATAGGGCAAACAAATATTGGACGAATGGCCCATCGAATTCTTTGTACGATGCAGAATGATACAAACACATTGGAATAGTTTTTTACTTTTCTTTGGCAGCATGACCCCGGATGCCAGCGGTGTCATGCTGCAGAATTATTTTTTGGAGAAACTCAAGCTATAAAGTGCAGAGAAATAATCATGAATATTTTGACTTTGAGGCCTTGAATTTTTTTTGGCAAAAGACCAATCAATATTAATTCTTGAAATGAGCAAACGAACCGATTACATTAGCTGGGATGAATATTTCATGGGCGTGGCGCTGCTATCTGCCAGGCGTAGCAAGGACCCTGCCACCCAGGTAGGTGCATGCATTGTAAACACCAAAAACAAAATTGTGGGAGCCGGCTACAATGGCCTTCCTATTGGTTGCAGCGATGATGAGTTTCCCTGGGTAAAAACGGGCAATTTCCTTGAAACAAAATATCCTTTTGTATGCCATGCCGAACTCAATGCCATCCTCAACAATATTGGTATGGACCTGCATGGGTGCCGCATCTACACTGCGTTATTCCCATGCAACGAATGTTCCAAAGCCATCATCCAATCAGGCATTGCTGAAGTAATTTACCTGAGTGACAAATATGCCGGCACTGATAGTTTTATCGCCTCCAAACACATGCTCGACAAAGCCGGAGTCAGCTACCGCAAAGTGGAGACTACCATCACTAGCCTTGTACTATCCTATAACGAAAGTGATGTGTAATAAAGAATTTCATGGGTTGAAAAGTTTATAGGTTGAAGGAATATCCTGGCTACGGATAGTACTTAGCAGTCACAAATTCTTTTCGCCAAGACAAGCAATTTCCGAACGGATGATTGA
The DNA here is from genome assembly GCA_037443285.1 of Sphingobacteriales bacterium. Classification (GTDB taxonomy): domain Bacteria; phylum Bacteroidota; class Bacteroidia; order Chitinophagales; family Chitinophagaceae; genus Phnomibacter. The sequence continues at coordinate 29,936 of JBBIOQ010000023.1, forward strand.
CCCTTGAACACTGAACTTGTGAATTACTTAAACGCCGGATGAAACCGCTGCAATGTTTCCCGCAAATACTCCCGGTCGAGGTGGGTGTAAATTTCAGTAGTGGTAATGCTCTCGTGGCCCAGCATTTCCTGCACAGCACGCAGGTCAGCGCCCCCTTCCACAAGGTGCGTGGCAAAGCTGTGGCGAAAAGTATGCGGCGAAATATTTTTTGTAATGCCGGCTTTGGAAGCTAGTTCTTTGGTGAGTAAAAAAATGTACACCCGGCTTAGCCTCCTGCCATTTCGATTCAGGAAAACAATATCCTCCTCTCCTTTTTTTACAGGCACATGTGTTCGCACAGAATCCCGGTAAATAGAAATGTACTTTACTGCATCTCGGCCAATGGGCACCAACCTTTCCTTGTTGCCCTTACCCACTACACGCACATAACCCACATCCAGGTATAGCTGGCTGAGTTGCAGGTTCACCAGTTCGCTCACACGAAGACCGCAGCTGTACATGGTTTCGAATATGGCTTTGTTGCGGGTGCCTTCTGGAGTGCTTTGGTCAATAGCTGCAATCAGGTTCTCAATTTCAGGAAAGCTCAACACTTCGGGCAAGGCCCTTTTCAGTTTTGGCGCTTCCAGCAATTCAGTGGGATTATTGACCATCAATTGCTCAATGATACAGTACTTGAAAAATGCCCGCATGCCACTTATGATGCGTGACTGGCTTCTGGCGCCCATACCAATTTCGGCAATGCTTTTTATGAAAGCCTGCAGGTCGGTCAGTTCTACTTGTGCAGGTGTCTTCGATTGGCCTTCCATCAGCATCCATTGTGTCAGCAATTCCACGTCGTGCAGGTAGGCTTCCACCGAATGATCGCTTAACGAACGTTCGAGTTGCAGGTAAGCTTTGAATCCCTTTTTGTAAGGCTCCCACATACTACAATTGATTATTTGGATGTTTAATTTGGAATTGCATGGCCAATGCTGCAATTTGCTGCTCTTGCGCCAGAAATTGAAAATCAAGTTTCAGCAAAAGTAATCTACACATGAAGCTGTCTTCGCTAAAAAGAAAATACAAGAAACACAAAAAGCCATTCAAGAAGTTTATCAACCAGTTGGAAGAAAGCAATGTGGATGACATTATGGACATTGCCGAAGAAACCGAAAAGGAAGTTTGGCAAAAGGTAGATTGCCTGAGTTGTGCCAATTGCTGCAAGAAGATGACCCCAACTCTTACCAAGGTTGACCAGCAACGAATTGCTGATCATCTTGGGCTTGATTTAAACGCCTTCAGAAAAAAATATATTGTTTATGACAAGGAGGCCAAAGACTGGCACATGCAGCAACAGCCATGTGTTTTTCTTGATCAGAAGACGAATATGTGCAGCATTTACGAAATACGACCTGATGATTGCCGTGGATTTCCGCACCTGGTGAAAAAGCCGATGGACAGTTATGTGTACATCCACAAACAAAACATCAAGTATTGCCCTGCCACTTATTTGTGGGTTGAAAAAATGATGGAGAAAATAGAATTTAAAAAAGGATAGTCTCATGTCGTTTACGCTCATCATCATCATTGTTACTGCATTGGTATCCTTTTCCGGATTCAGCAATCACAGGCTTTACAGCGATTTGATTATGTATCCGCCAGCCATCAACCGCGGGCAGTACTATCGCTTGCTCACATCAGGATTTCTTCATGCCGATGTCATGCATCTTGCATTCAACATGCTTACACTATGGTTCTTTGGTAAACTCATGGAGGAGCAGTATTTCATTCGTTTTGGCAAATATGCTTTCCTGCTTTTTTACCTTGCTGCTATTGTTGTCAGCGACCTGCCATCCTATCTCAAACATCGCAACAACAGCAGTTACGCAAGCCTTGGCGCTTCCGGCGGTGTGGCTGCCATACTTTTTGCATTCATTCTGCAAGCGCCCTGGGCCACCATTTATGTTTTTGTGATTCCTGTACCTGCCATTGTTTTTGCATTGGCCTATCTCATTTACTCACAATACATGGCCAAGAAAGGTGGGGACAACGTAAACCATGATGCACACTTCTGGGGTGCTATGTTTGGAATGGTTGGCGTTATTGTTCTGGACCCGGGAACCATCACCCGGTTTTTATATCAGATTGGCAGGCCTGAGTTTAATTTTTAGGTTTGAAAGAAAACTGAATGATTGATTGTGTTGCTGGATGAATCTTGAATCGATCATCAATGCGATGCCCAACAACCCATAAGATTTTTTTGTTGCTCTCAATTACCCAAACCTTTTCCTTTTCTGTTTTTGAAAGCCGCAAATCAATCAGCAAACGGCTCACCTTTTTCTTTTTCCGCATGCCCAACGGGCATAAATAATCTCCAGCCTTCCATGGCCGCAATACCAGCGGAAATTGAATCATCTTTGCATCGAGCCAGGCTTCATCAGCTGCAAGTTGCTTCACTTTTTCGCTATCAAAATTTCTGGTTGTACGAACAGCTAAAGATCCTTGTTGAAAAGCAATGACTTCATCATCTTTTTCTATCACATGAATCTCCGCCGCATCATTGTGCAAAGAAGCAATGATGAGATGATGCCTGTGCCTGATGATGCGATGGGTGGCTGATGATAAATAGCTGCCACTTTCGGCCTGCAACAACTTTAGCACTTCGGGCACTTGCGCTTCACCAAAACCAAAGCCTTTGATAATTTCATAAACAATGGTTGACAGAGGTTCGGCCTGTTTCAATTTCAAAACAGGAATGAGCCACTCATTGCCTTTTGCCTCCATCAGTTTTTTCTTGTGTTGCGAAACTGCTTGCTGGTAAAGGATTTCAGCTTCCTTCATTTTTTCAATTGTGCCCAGCATGTTGCTCACAGCAGAGGGAAATAGTTTTTCAGCAGCAGGAACAATTTGTTGCCTTACGAAGTTTCGGCTGTACTTACTGCTCTCATTCGATGAATCTTCCACCCATTGCAGGTTGTTTTGTTTTGCGTACAAAACAATCTCATCCTTAGTGGCAAAAAGCAATGGCCTCACAATGTTATTCGCTTTAGGTAAAATGCCATGCATTCCCTCAATACCTGTTCCACGCATTACATTCATCAGCATGGTCTCCACCGAGTCGTTGGCATGATGCGCTGTGCATAGCAACATTTTTTCTCCATTCATCGCTGCTTCATTCATCAATTCATTAAACCAGTTGTAGCGCAATTTTCGCGCTGCCAGTTGAATACTGATTTTTTCAGAAGCTGCAAATGAGTTTGTTTCAAACTTCTTCACTTGCAGAGGCAGATGAAATTGTTGCGCAAGGGAACGGACAAAATTTTCATCCCTTTCACTTTCATCACCGCGCAATTGAAAATTGCAGTGAGCCAGCACCATGGGCTGTTTGCATGCATGCAGCAAATTCACCAGCACAACAGAATCCACGCCGCCGCTTGTGGCAACAAGCAGGGTTTGGTCCGCATTAAAGAGATTGTGTTTGCTGTTGAAGGCAAGCAATGATGAAAGAAGCGATTGGTTCACTTATGTTGAGGTTAAAACAGTTTAGTAATCGGCGAGGTCTTCCCATGCAGCCTGAAGCTCGTTGTACGCATGATTGTCACCGGCTGCCTTTGCCTGTTTCATGCCGGTTTCATACACTTCGATGGCTTTTTCTTTATCGGCAAGCCGCTCTAACAATTTGCCCAGGTGGTAGTACGACCCTATGTAGCCCGGTTCGTTCGACAACAGGTTTTCAAACAACTGCCTTGCTGGCTGGTCGTCGCCAATCTTTATGTATTCCAATGCCAGCGCATGTTGCAGAAAACTATCTCCGGGCTGCATCTGCAGGTATTCTTTCAGTTTTTCTATCCTTTGCATGTAGGGGAAAAATTTCTTCAAAAATGGTTTTCTCTTACCCTTGGGCAGCTATATTTGCAAATGGTTGCATAAACAACTATCTGCAATATTCAACAATACGGTATGAAAATTCTTGTATGTATTAGCAAGACTCCAGACACCACGGCAAAAATAGCCTTCGCCGACAACAACACGAAGTTTGCCGATGCCGGAGTACAGTTTATTGTGAACCCTTACGATGAATGGTACTCACTTGTCAGAGCCCTTGAATTGAAAGAAACGGGCAAAGCAGAACAGGTCACACTGGTAACTGTTGGCAGTTCGGATACCGAACCTATCATGCGTAAAGCGCTGGCCATAGGAGGCGATGACGCAATTAGAGTGAATGCAGAAAGCACCGACAGTTTTTATGTGGCCAGCCAGATTGCAGCAGTTGCGAAAGACGGCAACTACGACCTGGTGCTTGTTGGAAAGGAAACCATTGACTACAATGGTAGCAGCATTGGTGGCATGGTGGCAACATTGTTGGAGATGTCTTACATAAGCCTTGCCACTGCACTAGACTTAGACGGAAAAACTGCCATTGCAACCCGTGAAATTGAAGGTGGCGAAGAAAAATTACAGGTGCCACTTCCTGCAGTAATCAGTTGCCAAAAGGGAATGGCCGAACAGCGTATTCCCAATATGAAAGGCATCATGGGAGCCAGAACCAAACCGCTCAAAGTTGTGGAGCCTGTTGCTGCTGATGCACTGACTTCAATAGTATCGTTTGAACTGCCTCCTGCAAAAAGCGGGGTGAAACTTGTGCCGGCTGACCAGCCGGAAGAACTCATTCGTCTGCTGCACGAAGAAGCAAAAGTGATTTAATATTATACTTAACCACAAACCTCACCCCCTCACCAAACACCACATTTTTATATTCTCAAATTCTCTCATTTTCAAATTATTTCATGGTTCTCATATTCGCCGATCAGGCCAATAGTCAAATCAAGAAAGCTGCGTTTGAAGCATTATGTTACGGAAGCAAAATAGCAGCAGCAATGGGCACAACCGCCCATGCAATAGTATTTGGTGAAGTGAACAATGCCGATGATCAGCTTGCATCATTGGGCAAGTACGGCGTTGTCAAAGTGCACTACGATGCTGCTCATGATATTGAACATTTCGATGCACAGGTTTTTACTGAATCCATTGCAGCATTAGTACAAAAAGTCGGAGCAACTGTAGTTGTCTTCACCAACAACACATCTGGCAAAGCCATTGCACCATGCCTGAGTGCTAAACTTAAAGCAGGGCTGGTTACGGGGGCGATAGCCATGCCCGATACCAGCGATGGTTTTGTAGTGAAGAAAAATGTTTTTAGTGGAAAAGCACATGCTAACATCAGCATCAATACTGCTATCAGGATTATTACGCTAAGCCCCAACTCATTTGGTGTGTTTGCAGGTGAAGGAAAGGCTGCTATTGAACCATTTTCACCGGCTGCGCCCTTGTCAAAAACCAAAGTGATTGAAGTCAATAAGGTGACAGGTACTGTGCCTCTAGGTGAAGCCGAGTTGGTGGTAAGTGGAGGCCGTGGTTTGAGAGGACCTGAGAACTGGGGACTGGTTGAAGATTTAGCGAAGGCTTTAGGTGCAGCCACTGCATGTAGCAGGCCCGTGGCCGATGCGCATTGGCGGCCTCATCATGAGCATGTAGGCCAAACCGGCGGTGCTATTGCGCCAAACTTATATGTGGCCATTGGTATTAGCGGCGCTATCCAACACCTGGCAGGTGTAAACAGAAGCAAGACTATTGTAGTTATCAATAAAGATGCCGAAGCTCCATTTTTCAAAGCCGCCGATTATGGCATCGTTGGCGATGCATTTGAAGTGGTTCCTAAACTCACAGAGGCTGTAAAAAAGCTAAAGGGAATTTCCTGAAAAAAACAGACCATGTTACAGCCTTACAATTTTGTAAAAGCCACGACCAATGTTGTGGCTTTTATGGTAGCCGTTTGTTCATTCCTTATTTCATGTAATTTTGCAGCTGCATGAATAAAATTGAACTTGAAATAGTTGCGTTATCGCACAGCATTACCAACACTCATTCCTATGCAGTAGTGCTTGGCGAAGTAAATGGTAGCAGGCGTATTCCAATTGTGATAGGTGGCTTTGAGGCTCAGGCCATAGCTGTTGTTCTGGAGCACATTCAGCCCAGCCGTCCGCTTACCCACGACCTTATGAAAAACTTCATGCTTGCCTTCAATATTGAGTTGCAGGAGATCATCATTTCTGATTTACAAGAAGGCATTTTCTATTCCAAACTCATTTGCAATTCCGCAGCGGACACAATAGAAATCGACAGCCGCACATCAGATGCCCTGGCTTTAGCAGTACGTTTTAGCTGCCCCATTTACACATTTGATCATATCATTGAAGAAGCTAGTCTTCACGTAGAAGGATCTCCTTCAACTCCTAAGAAGAAAAGTTTGAAGGAAGGAGAAGCTGAGCCAGTAACGGTTCCGCAGGAAGATTTTACATCCATGAGCCTGCAACAGTTGCAGGATTTGCTCGATGAAATGGTTGCTGTTGAAGATTATATAAAAGCAGCTGCCATTCGCAATGAGATAAACTCGAGGAAGGGAGGTCAATAGCTCTACATCTTTAAGAAAGTATTGTTTTTAGCCCGTCAACTATTTACATGGTCATCTTTCCAAATTGTAAAATCAATATTGGCTTGCATGTAGTGCGCCGACGGGAAGATGGATTTCATGATCTTGAAACAATATTCTTCCCTGTTCCCCTTTTCGATGTGCTCGAGATTGTTCAAGCAGAAAATGAAGATTCGTTTATTCAAACAGGTTTGCAAATTGAAGGACCTTCCTCTAACAACCTTTGCATGAAAGCAGTAAGGCTGTTGCGCACAAAAATTCCGGATTTTCCATTTGTGAAACTGCACCTGCACAAAGCCATTCCCATGGGCGCAGGTTTAGGAGGTGGTAGCAGCGATGGCGCATATACCCTGCTCCTGCTCAACAGAAAATTCAACCTTGGTTTAACCGAACAAACACTCATCAACTTGTCGCTGCAATTGGGTAGCGATTGCCCGTTTTTCATACTTAACAAACCGTGCTTTGCTTGGGGACGCGGTGAAATGATGAAACCAATTGATTTACCAATGAAGGGGATGCAACTTGTATTGATAAATGCGGGGATACATATAAATACCGGTTGGGCTTTTCAACAAATAATTCCTAAAGAACCTTCATTTTCACTTGGCAATATTGACCAATTAGCCATGGAGGATTGGAAAAAATATGTAAACAATGATTTTGAAGAGGCCGTTACAAACGCACATCCAATACTGCTTGATATTAAGAATTATTGTTACAGCCGCGGAGCCGCTTTTGCAGCGATGACGGGTTCAGGAAGCACCATGTTCGCCTTGTATCATGCAAACAAAGATGTGCCATCATTTGACCCATGGCCTGGCATTTGGCATCAGAAAATCAAACTTTAATTAAGCCTTTGTTTTCGATTGCTTTTTGGTTTTTCTTGCATGGCCAGCAATTAACTTTACCGCATGCCCGAAGAACTGCAACAAGAACTGGAGCAGGAACTCTCCCTCAAAGACCAATTTGAATCCCTCATAGCCGAAGGAGACAAAATTGCTATTACTGATTTCCTGAATAACCAAAACATCAGTGATGTTGCCAATCTCATTTATAAATTTGGCGATTATGAAGCGCAAATTATTGCAAGTGTTTCCATTCACAGGGCTGCAAGTGTGTTTAAGATTCTTGACCTGGCGGAGCAGAAGCGCATCATCTCCGAATTGCCCCCGTTCAAAACCGCAGAATTACTTAACGAACTTTCTGCCGATGACCGTACCGACTTCCTTGAAGAATTGCCGAGCAACGTAGTAAGGGAACTCATTAAACTGCTAACTCCAGAAGAACGCAAAACCACCTTGAGTTTGTTAGGTTATCCCGAAAACAGTGTGGGCAGGCTCATGACGCCGGATTATGTTTGGGTGTATGAGCATAATACTGTTGCTGAGGCAATTGAAACCATTCGCCGCTATGGAAAAGACTCTGAAACAATTGATGTCATTTATGTAATTGACAGTGATGGCAACCTGGTGGATGATATCAAGATTCGGGATATTATTCTTTCGGCCCCTGAACGCAGGATTAGTGAATTAATGGATGGAAGAGTAATTGTTTTGCATGCCAATGACGACCAGGAAGTGGCAAGCGAAGTGTTTAAAATGAATAACCGCGTTGCGCTTCCGGTGGTAAGCAAATCTGACAAGTTATTAGGCATCATTACCATCGATGACATCTTGTGGGTTGCCACCGAAGAGTTCAGTGAGGACATGCAAAAAATGGGTGGTACTGAAGCGCTTGATGAGCCGTACCTGGATACACCCATTTTGAAACTCTTCAGAAAACGAATTGGCTGGCTAGTGATATTGTTCTTGAGTGAAATGCTCACAGCATCTGTGATGCAGTTTTTCGAAGCCGAAATTGCAAGGGCTGTGGTGCTTGCGTTGTTTATCCCATTAATCATGAGCAGCGGTGGCAACAGTGGAAGCCAGGCCAGTACACTCATCATTCAGGCACTTGCAACAGGCGATGTAACTATTTCGGAATGGTGGCGTGTATTCCGCAGAGAAATAATTAGCGGCTTGCTACTGGGTTCAGTACTGGGGTTTGTAGGCTTCATAAGAATATTAGCCTGGCATGGCATTTTTCCGAATGTCTATGGGGAACATTACAAACTAGTAGGTGCCGTGGTGGGATTCAGCTTGTTGGGAATAGTTCTATGGGGCACACTCTGCGGTAGCATGCTTCCCCTGGTGCTAAAAAGGCTCGGAGCCGATCCCGCAGTTAGTTCAGCACCCTTCGTGGCAACGCTAGTCGATGTTACCGGGCTGTTGATTTACTTCTCGGTTGCCTACCTTTTCCTGAATGGAATTTTGTTGTAGCGTTTACACTTTATTTTAACGCAGCCTCCCTGATACTGCATTCGATTTCAACCAGTACTGAGTTACTTTTGCGCCTCAATCAAAAAGAGGATTATGAGCAACCGTACATTTACCATGATTAAGCCCGATGCGATGGCAGATGGCCATGCTGGTGCCATTCTTGATCAGATCATCAAAGCAGGTTTCAGAATTGTATCCATGAAATTGGTAAAACTCACTGAAGAAAAAGCAGGTGAATTCTATGCTATACATAAAGAGCGCCCCTTCTTTGGGGAATTAGTTGAATTCATGAGCAGCGGTGCAATTATTGCTGCCATTCTTGAAAAAGAAAATGCTGTGGCAGATTTCAGAACGCTGATTGGAGCTACGAACCCGGCAAATGCTGCAGAGGGAACTATTCGTAAGAAATTTGCACGCAATGTTGGTGAGAATGCTGTTCATGGCAGCGACAGTGATGAGAATGCAGTAATTGAAGGCAACTTCTTTTTTTCTGCCTTTGAAAGATTCTGAACCAATTTTGTTCAAACAACTATTCAATCCCTTTAACTCAAAGGGATTTTTTTATGGCAGTAATATCCTGCTTTATTGGCCGAACTAAATAACCCTTAGATTTTAATAATTGCAGAACACCTTTTGCTCCTGGTAAATGCCCGGCTCCAACAGCAAACAATGTGGGGCCTGTTGCAGCAATGCTATCGAATTGTGTTACCCAGTTAATATTGCGATTATACAGCATCAGGTCAAGATTACCCGCTAATCCATTCTCATCTTCTACAGTGAGTCTTTCTATCATTTCTAGATCCTGGCTACGATATGCCAGCAACAAGCTGTCAACACCAGCTTTGCCCAGTTTCGCATTGTCAACATCTTTCACCAGGTCTTTTGCTTGTTCCAAATAGGGAATGCTGTCGAATAGCCCAGCCTGGTATGTCATTGTTTCAAGGCCGTAAGTACTCTTTTTCAATTTGGAAAGTTCTTGCAGAATAAGGAGTTCCATTCCATTTGATGCATCACAGGGGAGAGATTGCTCAGCTACCATGCTGCTAAGCAAAAGCGGTTTGTAATGCTCCAGTACAGCAAAAGGCAGTGGGTTATTCTGCTCAAAGAATTCTTTAACCTTTTTTAGTTCTGTTGCGGAAAGCAAGTCGCTCAATACAATACCATCTTTCATTTCCATTGATTTCAACGCGGCAAACATCTGAGTCAAATCATCGAGGTCTATTTCAAAATAAACCTTGTCAACAGTGCTTATCACATCAAGCACTTGAGCACTGATATGTGCATCTTGCGGACAAATTATGTGCATAGTACCTAAGAAATAGGACGGCTGTTGTAATCCATTTCCAGAAATTTCCCAAAGAAGCGACTTGCCATCAGTTGCGCTTTGAAAACCAGAAGGTTGACCCTGGCAGGCACCGATGAATAGCAGCAAATAGAGGGAAAGGAAAGTTCTGGACATGTTACAGTTTTTCACTTATTGCATAATAAGACCACTTACGACAAGCAATCAAACATCAACCTTTTAAATTAGACAAGAGTTAAACATTGATGTTCTTGTTAAATCATCGCAACTATGTATCATAATATGAGCTAAACAAGACAATTTTTATTAAATTATTTTTTTAATAGTCTCTGATTCTTTAATTGGCACAGAGTTTGTACTTTTATCACTGTTTAAGGGTTTAGGGTTTTGAAAATGGAGGCTGTCTAGCCTCCTTTTCTTTTTACAATAACTACCAAACTTTTGGGCAGTCTATTCTTGCCTTAGGCAGGGAACCCTTTCCGTGAAAAAGCCCACCCAAGGAGAACCCACCAGTTTCACAGTCATTTATTTTCAAACCGACGGTAATTCCAACAAAATAGAACCAATCCTTCTCATTAGGGTTTCCTCTTTTTGTGCCTGCTACCGGATAGGGAGAGCCATTATAGTCATCTTTTCGCCAAGCAAGATCCACGGCCATTTGACCTCTGCCTTTAAGCAGTGCATTCTGGTCAGCATAAGTCGTACTCACATCATCAAGGTAATCAGTAAAAGTTTTGGTCTGTCTGAATTCTGCTCCGACGTTCAAATTGCAGTTTATTTGCCATTTTACGCCAATTCCGTAGGGTATACAGAATTGGGTGAGTGCATACATTTTTCTATCCGGGTATTCTGGCAGGCCCTGTCCTTCAGTTCCTAATGGCTGCAAAAAGACCTTGGTCTTACTTGTATCGGTTTCGTAGTAGGTGTACGGATTGAAAGTATATATCCCGATTCCTGCAAAAACATAGGGTGTAAGGGCAAAAGTTTCAGGATCCAAAAACCTGTATTCCAATCCGGCGTGAAACTCCTTCAAACCACTCCTGAAATTAAGATTGCGAGATTTAAGTTCATCTTTGTTTTTGGAATCATACCCTGCAATACTTCCAAAAGAAAACCCGGCTCTTGCATAAAATTTTTCACTAATCCCATACTTAAGAATAACTGCTGCAGCAGGATTTGCGTTTTGAAGAGTAAAGAATATGGGCTGCAAATCACCCTGGTAGTTAGACAAACCTCCAAACAGATCGAGGTCAAGTCTTTGAGAAATGCTTCGCTGGCAGCAAAGCAGTATGCAAATCACTAGGGATGTCTTCTTCATGAGCGCTGGCGAAGTAACAAAGAATTTATTAGCGTTTTGTCAACCGAATTTTAAGTTTGGAAGCAATGTACCCTACACCTATTTTTGCAGCCCCTTTAAAATACATGTTGTCTTCAAACATGGTAAATAGATTTCGGGAAGTGGCGCAGCCCGGTAGCGCACTTGTATGGGGTGCAAGGGGTCGCTGGTTCGAATCCAGTCTTCCCGACCAACTAAAAAGAGATTGACTTCCAGGTCAGTCTCTTTTTTTGTTAAGTCAATTTCAATGCAGAAACGAAAACTCGGGTAAGATATTGGCAGTTCGACATCATGATTTTTTCTTTGCATTCAAGCGCCATAAAACAAAACGAAAAAGCCTCACATTGCTGTGAGGCTTTCGTAATAAATATGGCGGCTACCTACTCTCCCGTATTGTAGTACAGTACCATCGGCCATGAGGGGCTTAACTTCTCTGTTCGGTATGGGAAGAGGTGAACACCCTCGGCAAAACCACCATAAAAAGGTAAAAGATTTGGTCTAATGAATACGAATGAGTGATTATACACCCCAATTATTCACAGGCCTTAACCTTAATAAGGTGACATATTGAAAAGTACAGAAAACCAAATAAAATTAAAGCTAACGGGCAATTAGTACTGCTCGGCTTTGATGTTACCACCTTTACACCTGCAGCCTATCAACGTAGTAGTCTTCTACGACCCTTAAAAGTAAACTCATCTTGAGGAAGGTTTCACGCTTAGATGCTTTCAGCGTTTATCCTGGCTGTACATAGCTACTCTGCATTGCATCTGGCGACACAACAGATACACCAGCGGTACATGCGACCCGGTCCTCTCGTACTAAGGTCACGTCCTCTCAATTTACTAACGCCCACCACAGATAGGGACCGAACTGTCTCGCGACGTTCTGAACCCAGCTCACGTGCCACTTTAATCGGCGAACAGCCGAACCCTTGGGACCTTCTCCAGCCCCAGGATGTGACGAGCCGACATCGAGGTGCCAAACCTCCCCGTCGATGTGAACTCTTGGGGGAGATC
>JBBIOQ010000024.1:0-7988 GCA_037443285.1 Sphingobacteriales bacterium
GAAGGTGGCGATGCAGTTGGTTTCTTGCAGGAGTCAAAACCAGGTGATCTGGCTTTCTTTGACAATGAGGAAGGGAGGATTGTTCATGTGGGTATCCTGCTGAATGAACATGAAATTCTTCATGCATCTGGCCAGGTGCGCATCGACCCGATAGACAGTCATGGTATCATTCACCGCGAAACAGGTAGGAGAACTCATTCACTTCGCATCATCAAAAGATTTTTTTGAGGAAGTTGAAAACTGCACTGTCCCAGTTAAACATCTTGAAGGAAGCGTAGAGCAAAACAATACCAAAAATTTTACGCAAGGAATCCTTGTCAATTTTGAGTGCAATAGCGCTTCCAAAATAACCTCCCACAAAAAAACTGATGGCCAGCAGACCAATCACCTTTAGATCCAAAGGCTGGCCAGTGTTTTTTAAGTCATAATAGTATTTCAGGAATGCAAGCAAGGTAACAGGAAGGGTAAGGGCGCCCAATGAAGTGCCTTGTGCTATATGTTGTTCGTAACTTGCAAAAAACACCAGGGCAGGCACCATTACAATACCTCCTCCAATGCCAACAAGGCCACTCAGTATTCCAGCCAACAGGCCAATCACCAGGATGATGAAAATGAATTGCCCCGTCATTTTGGATGATGTTTTTTCAGGTTGATTCATGAAACTTGGAGGAGTGGTCAGGACAAGTATGTTTTCTTGTAAAGTTCAATACCGTCCGTAATGATTTGTAATGCGGTGGCTTTGTCGCCAAAGTCTTCCACCATTACAGCCTTGTGTTCCAGTTTCTTGTAGTCTTCAAAAAACTGCCGAAGTTCCTTAAAGAAATGTGGAGGCAGCTCTTCAATATTGTTGATGTGATTTACGCTCATATCGTGGGCGGCCACTGCAATAATTTTATCATCGGCATCGCCACCGTCTATCATTTGCATTACGCCAATTACCTTGGCTTCAATAATACAAAGAGGCTGCACGCTAATGCTGCTGAGTACCAAAATATCGAGAGGGTCCTTATCTTCTCCGAGTGTTCGAGGAATAAACCCATAGTTGGTAGGATAATAGAATGAGGAATAAATCACCCTGTCGAGTTTGAGCAAACCACTGGGTTTGTCAATTTCATATTTGGCCCTGGATCCTTGTGGAATTTCAATAATGGCATTGACCATTCTTGGAGTGGCATCGCCATAGCTTACCCCGTGCCAGGGGTGTAATACGGTGTTGGATAATTGCATAATAATGATTGAAAAAAAGTTTTGTTGGTAAATTCAGAAGGCTAAAATTAGCGCAGCGGACCTATTTGGCACGCAGTGCTATTGTTTATGATCAAAATTTCAATGAGGTTGAACAAATGTTTGGGTCAGATCGGTTTTCCATTCACCTTCAATTTTCCTGCAGGCAATATGTAGCTTTTGGTTGTTATAGGCATTCTGGTATTCTACCCAGGCAAGTGTATCACCCTGCTGCTCAACGTTGGTGATGACAATGGAAGCATTGGAAAGCCTTTCTTTTTCACTACTGTTGCGGTTTCTGAAATCCGCCTCGATGTTCTGTTCCAGGATGCGGCGGTTTTCCTCGCCGGGAGCCAGTAGCATGCGGGCTCTTTTGAAATTGCCCTGGTAAGTGGCGTTGATGAATTGCCTGCCGCAATCGAGTCCGGATTCAGGTGCCTCATAACTTTCACATGCGGTGGCAACTATCATAGCGGCAATCAGGCTCATTTTCTTCATATCCTACAAAAGCTTGCTGCGAATGTAAACCAATCAACACGCAATTTGGTTTTCTATTAGCGCAATGATGGGCAGGCGTTGAACAGGCATTGGGATGGTACTGGCAAAGGCAGGCCCGGCAATGGTTTCACTGTTTTAAAAAGTAGTTGGACATCGTAAAGTAAAAGCAACATTTGGTTTCAATTAGATACTTTCCCCTATACATTTGTAATCAATCATTAGCTCTGAATAAAAAGTGAGTAGCCATATTAATAAGGTAACTGCTGCCGGCCTGTTGGTGGCGCTAGGTATCATTTACGGAGACATCGGCACATCGCCACTCTACGTATTAAACGCAATTGTCAACGGAAGGGAAATAAGCGAACTGCTCATAATCGGCAGTCTCAGTTGCATTATCTGGACGCTCACATTGCAGACCACGGTGAAATATGTTTTGCTAACTCTGCAGGCAGACAACAGGGGGGAAGGTGGAATTTTTTCGCTATACACGCTGGTGCGCCGTCGGAAACGCTGGCTTGTACTTCCAGCTATGATTGGAGGTGCAGCCTTGCTGGCCGATGGTATGATAACGCCACCAATCTCCATTACATCTGCAGTAGAAGGTTTGCGACAGTTGCCTAAACTCGAATACTTGCAGCACGACCAACTGACCATTATCTACATTGTTCTGGCCATCATCACACTGCTGTTTTTTATGCAGCAATTTGGTTCGGCATCCATCGGAAAAATGTTCGGGCCCATCATGACCCTTTGGTTCACCATGCTTGCTGTGCTTGGCCTTCTTCACATTCACGATGACTGGAGCATCTTCAAAGCATTGAATCCTTATTATGCCATTAAACTATTATTTACCTATCCCAAAGGTTTCTGGTTGTTGGGTGCAGTGTTCCTTTGTACTACCGGTGCTGAGGCATTGTACAGCGACCTTGGCCACTGCGGCAAAAACAACATCAGGGTATCATGGATTTTTGTAAAGACAAGTCTAATTATTAATTACCTGGGGCAGGGTGCATGGTTACTTGCAAACTATTCGGGAAAATATTTCCCGGCTGAATCAAGCAACCCGTTCTATGGTTTAATGCCTGATAAGTTTTTGTTCATTGGGGTTATCGTTGCCACTGCAGCTGCCATCATTGCCAGCCAGGCGCTCATTTCAGGTTCATTCACACTCATAAGCGAGGCCATGCGCCTGAATCTATGGCCAAAACACAAGATTAACTATCCTACAGAAACACGAGGACAGTTGTTTATAAATGCTACCAACGTCCTACTTTTTGTGGGCTGCGTGGGTATGGTGCTGCTCTTTCAAAAGAGTACCAACATGGAAGGCGCTTATGGATTGGCCATCACTATGTGTATGATCGCTACAACTATGTTGTTTGCAAATTTCCTTGTCATAAAGCGGGTGCCTTCGGTCATTATCTGGATATTCCTGATTACTTATTTCACTATTGAAGGGGCATTCCTGTATGCCAACCTTGAGAAATTCCCACATGGAGGTTATGTAACATTTATTGTTGGAGGCGGATTGTTCACTGTAATGTATACATGGTATAGGGCAAGGAAAATCAAGAATCGGTATGTGGAGTTTGTGCGCCTCGAAAACTACATTCCCCAGATACAGGAGTTGAGCAACGACAAGAGTGTGCCCAAGTTTGCAACCCACCTCATTTACCTTACCAGTGCCAATAATCCCAAGGAAATAGAACATAAGATTATTTATTCCATCCTCAACAGAAAGCCAAAGCGGGCCGACATTTATTGGTTTGTGCATGTTGATACGATGGATGATCCTTACACCTGTGAATATGAAGTGGAGCACATTATTCCAAACGATATTATTCGGGTTGAGTTTCGCCTTGGCTTCCGCATGGAACCACGTATCAACCTGCTGTTCAGGAAAGTGATTGAAGACCTGGTGGAGAATAAGGAAGTGAACATTACCAGCCGTTACGAAAGCCTTGAAAGAAACAATGTGGTGGGTGACTTCCAGTATATTGTTATGGAAAAATACCTGAGTGCCGATAACAACCTTCCTTTCTTCGAAAAGATAATCATGAAGATATACTTCAACCTCAAATCTATCAGCCTGAGCGAGGAGAAGGGTTTTGGCCTCGATACCAGTTATGTTACCATCGAAAAATTTCCGCTTATTGTATCGCCTGTGCCTGACCTCAACCTGAAACGTATAGTGCAGGACACCTGATACTTCTCAGTTTATGGTAAAGGAAATTTCACCGCAGATGTTGCAGGAGCATCGTGAAAGAGGCATAGAACACGTATTGCTTGATGTGCGTGAAAGTCATGAAAGAGAGAACTATAACATAGGAGGCATTTTCATTCCAATGGGTGAAGTGATGGTTAGCACAGCACAAATTCCAAAAGAAATACCCGTAATTATTTACTGCCGCAAGGGAATCCGCAGCGCAATCGTGATACAGCGATTGCAGGATAAATTCGGGTATGAAAACCTCTGGAATCTACAAGGCGGTATTGAAGCATGGAAGAAATTTGTTGGAGATTAGAAATTTGAAATTGTATCCTTCAACTGGTTCGGTTAGCCTTCTTCAATTTTGGTACATTTAGTGCTTAACCGCAGCACAATTGTTAGTAGTAGCTTTTTCATATTGGTGGTATGTAGCAGCAGGATATGTGCTGCTGGCAGTGGCCATCTACCTTGTGCAGGAGAAGTTCATCTTCAAGCCCGAGAAACTAGCACAGGATTTTGAATTCAAATACAATGCGCCTTTCCGCGAACTCAATTTCGAACCAGAAACGGGTGTTACTATCAATGGCCTTCATTTTCAAGTGAAGGACCCCAAAGGGTTGATTCTGTATTTTCATGGAAACTCCAGGAGTATAAAAGGTTGGGGAAAATTTGCAAGGGATTTCTATCGCTATCAATATGATGTGGTGTTGGTTGACTATCGTGGTTTTGGAAAAAGCACCGGAAAGCGCAGCGAAAAAAGCATGCTGGCCGACATGCAGTTTGTGTACGAAACGCTGGCTGTCAATTATCCCGAGCATCACCTGATAGTTTACGGAAGAAGCATGGGCAGTGGTTTTGCGGCTAAAATTGCCAGCGACAATAATCCGCGTTATCTTATCCTCGATGCACCTTATTACAGTTTTCTGAAAGTGGTAGAGCGGTTTTTGCCACTACTGCCTGCGAAATGGATATTGCGTTATCACCTGCGCACAGACCAATGGATTTTGCAGGTTAATTGTCACACCTACATCCTGCACGGCACTCGTGATTGGTTGATACCTTTAAGGCACAGTGAAGCCTTGCAGCAACTCAATCCGCGAGGTATTACACTCATCCGTATTGAAGGTGGTGGACACAACAACCTGCCATCCTTTCCACAATACCACAATTTCATCCGCGATATTTTACTCTATTGAGAAAGGTTCTTTGTAAGCAGCTATGCGTACGCCCACTACATTTGGCCTGGTTTAAAACAACCTGCATTTAAGTTGAAAAGCGTTTTTAAATACCTGCTGTTGTTGTACATGGTGGCATGCGGCGTTTTTTATTTCTACCAACACCTGTTTTATTTTCAGCCTAAACAGTTCGATATAAATCATGTATTTTCTTTTCCTGTGCGTATTCGTTTCAAGGAAGCAAAAATTCCCTTTGACTCATCGACCATTATTGATGTGGTCAAGTTTCAGCCGGAAGATTCTGTACCCAAAGGGGTTGTGTTGTTTTTTCATGGAAACCGTTACAATGTGGAGCACTATTCCACCTATGCACCGTATTTCTCCCGAAATGGCTATGAATGCTGGATGCCAGACTACCCCGGCTATGGGCGTTCAACGGGTGAAGTGAGTGTGCCGATGCTTAAAGAAATAGCCATGCAATTGTTCAAAATGGCAAGGGCAAAATATCCTTCCGAAAAAATTATGATTTACGGAAAATCACTGGGCTCAGGCATTGCAGCCTACCTGGCTTCACAAAGAGATTGCAAAGTGCTCATGCTCGAAACACCTTACTACAGCCTCAGCGAACTCAGTTCCGAATATCTATTCATGATGCCGGTAAAATACCTGCTGCACGAAGACTTAGCCACCAACGAATACCTGCCAAATGTAACTGCGCCCACTGTTGTTTGGCATGGCAGCAGCGATGAACTTATTCCACTTACTGAAGCATCAAGGCTCATTCCATTGTTAAAGCCGAAAGACAGGTTCTTTATTATGCCCGATGCCAATCACAATTCAATTGCGCATTATCCGGCTTACCAGCATTCCATTGATAGCCTGCTGCATTTGCAATAATCATGCATTGCATTCTTTTCGTTAAAAGACAATTGCTTCTTTTCAATCGCTTTGCATTTTAATGGAAATTGCAAACCAATTTATGAAGCCTTCATTGTTGATTTCATTTTTGGTTGTATGGCAGTTGTTTGCTGTTGGGCAGGATACACTGAATCCGCCGCGGCCCGATACAACCAATCGCATTGCCATCATCAACAATACTTTGCTGCAAAGTGAAATAGACATTCCCCTTCGCATGGATTTGCGCCCTGTGTACGAATTTGCAAATCGCATGATTGACACTTTGTACACCTCGCCTAACTATCCAACTGAGTGGGTGATGCAAGGTTGCGATACTCGCTATCAATACCGTTTTGTCAGAGGCCCGTTGCAGTTTAAAGCAGTGAACAATTTGTTGTACGTGAGTTTCAGTGGCTACTACGGATTGCGTGGCTCCACCCGGGTATGCACGTCCATCGGCAATACGCCATGGACGCCTGCTTGTTCCTGCGGGTTCGGAACAGAGAAGCCGCGGCGTATTGATGCCGGCTTTGTTATTCAATTAAAAGTGCTGCCCGATTACAAACTTGGCGTGCAGGTGAATCGCAGCAACCCGGTGCCCGTTGATAAATGTGAAGTTTGTTTTTTTGCAAAGGATGTAACGCAGTCAGTGGTTACACAGCTGCGTGCAGAACTAGATTCTTCCATCAGCAGTTTTCAACGACAACTAGGCACTTTCAGTCTGCGGCCATACATGCAAATTGCATGGGATAGTTTGCAGGCGCCTTATGCCATGCAGACATTTGGCTTTCTCGATGTGCAGCCTTCTGCATTGCGCATTGGGCAGGTACAACTGCGCAATGATTCGCTGTATGCAAGCATTGGCCTGAGTGCCCGGCCTGAATTGAAACCTGTTCCCAACAGTGAAAAAAAACCACTACCACCGCTCACCGACTTTGTTCAGCGCAGCGGATTCAGGTTGTATGTGGCGCAGAGTCTTCCCTACAATTATTTAAGCAGCATTGCCAATGCACAAATGGCCGGTAAAGAATTCCAGGCGGGCAAAGGGCTGTTCAAAAAAACAGTCAGGGTTGACAGTGTGGAATTGCTGGGCGATACCCTGAATGTGTTCCTTAAATTGTATGTGTCAAAGTCCGCAAAGGGAGTTTTCTATTTGCAGGGCACACCACGCTGGCAGCCCGAAAAACAGGAACTTGTATTGGAAAACCTCGACTTTCATGTGGATAGCCGCCAGTGGTTGCTGCGTTCAGCAAGCTGGCTGCTGGATGGAGCTATTACGCAAAAGCTCAATGAATATGCCAGGTTCAATTTATCGGAAAAGTCCACAGCGTTGGTGCAGTCAATTGCGTCGCAAATGAATCGAAATATTTACCCGGGCATCAACAGCAAAGGATTCATCAGCCGGATGTCAGTAGATAAAATTGAGGCAGTGAACGATGGAATTTTTGTGCAGGGTGCAGCAGAAGGGCGACTTTGGCTTGATGTGGATGCCGGCCAGTTGATTAAGAATTTTACCCACTGATTTTTGGTGGATGTGCCTTGAATGCAAAATACTTTTGGGCTGCAAAACTGAAGCTGACTACAACAACTGCATTCAAAACCTGGGCAATGGTGGGGAAAATATGCAGTGCATCAACAAAGATTTTCAGGTTTACATAATTGAGCAACAAACTGACAAGCGAGGTAAGGAAATACCTCGCCAGCTGGTGTCTTCTGCGCAGTACACTTCCCGAAAAAACCACGGTATTAGCCAGGAAAAAGCCCACCAGGAATGTGCATACAAATGAAATAATCATTGCTGCAATATGTGGGCTGATAGCAATGATCGGCAGATGAATGATTTGTTTTCTCACCAGGTAGTGAAAACTGACGAAAAAAACAAAAATGCCGAATAGCGTATTGGTACCGCCGCATGCTGCATAATAAAATGTCTGCCGTGGCATCAGCCTGCTGAAAAGCGGGTAGAAAAAATCGAGTAGCCTTAT
>JBBIOQ010000024.1:8011-32583 GCA_037443285.1 Sphingobacteriales bacterium
GGCAAAGGTAGCCGGATTGCAATACATTTGCCACCGTTTAACCGCAGGCGCACTTGCCTGCAAAAGCTTTAAGAAAATATTTGTTCATGCAAATTGGTGTTTACCTGAAAGAACTGGCGCAAAAGGCATTGCAAGACCTTTATGGTTTTGAGGCAATGCCCGACCAGATTACACTCAATGAAACCAAGCCCGAGTTTGAGGGTGATTATACCATTGTGCTGTTTCAGTTTGTGAAACAACTGCGCAAGTCGCCTGAGGAAATTGGCAGGCAAACCGGTGAATGGATGCTGACCAACAGTGATGGAAATATCACAGCATTCAATGTCATTAAGGGGTTTCTCAATCTTTCGGTAGCCGAAGATTTCTGGATCAACTTCCTGAAGCAGAACAACAGTGAACATTTTGGAAAGTGGCCTGCGAATGGAAAGAAGGTAATGGTTGAATATTCATCTCCGAACACAAACAAGCCACTTCACCTCGGTCATCTGCGTAATAATTTTTTAGGATGGAGTGTGGCAGAAATTTTTGCCTGGAATGGTTTTGAAATCCGTAAAACTTGTGTAGTAAACGACCGCGGCATACACATTTGTAAAAGCATGCTTGCCTGGCAGAAGTTTGGCAATGGTGCCACGCCTGAAAGCTCGGGGCAAAAAGGTGACCACCTGGTGGGTGATTTCTATGTGCAATTTGAAAACGAACTACGCCTTCAAACGGTTCCTGTTTTGGACGCACTGATGAATGGCGATGCATTAAATAGTTTGAGTGATGAAGTTGCAGCCAAAGCAACAGCGCTGCGTGAAAGGCTGAATGATACATCGCTTGCTGATGAAAAAGTTGCAGAACTAAAAGATGAACTGAAAGAGATAGCACGCAATGCAACGCCCATAATGCAGGAAGTGCGTCAAATGCTTCTACGTTGGGAACAACATGATGAAGAAGTACTGCGAATTTGGAAGATGATGAACAGTTGGGTGTATGCCGGCTTTGATGAAACATACAACCGCATTGGCAGCAATTTTGATACCACGTACTACGAGAGCGATACGTACCTGCTTGGCAAAGAATATGTTGAAGAAGGCCTGGCAAAGGGTGTGTTTTTCAAAAAGGAAGATGGCAGCGTGTGGATAGACCTTACCGCTGATGGATTGGATGAAAAATTGGTGCTGCGCAAGGATGGAACCTCTGTTTACATCACACAGGACATTGGACTGGCAAAAAAGAAGTACCAGGAATTTCCAATGGACCAAAGCATTTATGTGATTGGTGATGAACAGAACTATCACATGCATGTGCTGCAACTCATTTGTAAAAAATTGGGGATGCCATTTGCCGATGGTATTCATCACCTGAGCTATGGCATGGTTGATTTGCCCACAGGCCGCATGAAAAGTCGCGAAGGCACCGTAGTTGATGCCGATGACCTGTGTGACGAAATGGAAAAAGTAGCTGCAACCAAAACAGAGGAGCTAGGTAAAGTAAAAGATTTCACACCCGATGAACTACAGCGTTTGTACCATACATTAGGAATGGGTGCGCTTAAGTTTTACCTGCTGCGTGTGGATCCTAAGAAGCGCATGGTCTTTAACCCGGAGGAGTCAATTGATTTTCATGGATTCACAGGGCCATTTGTTCAATATACCTATGCCCGCATACAATCGGTATTGCGCAAAGTGAATTGGCAGCAGGCAAACAAACCTGTCATCGCTTCAAATACCCTGCTTCCGCTTGAAAAAGCCTTGATTGTGCAAATGGAACAATTTCCAGCAATGCTACAGGCTTCCTGTGCGGAAATGAATCCATCGTTAATTGCAAACTATGCTTTCAACCTTGCAAAAACATTCAACTCATTTTATACTGAGCATTCCATTGCCAATGCCGAAACAGAAGAAGCGAAAGTACTTCGCCTGCATATAAGCGAACTAACCGGCCACATCATTCGCAATGCCATGCATGTGTTAGCTATACAAGTGCCTGAAAGAATGTAGGTTGCATTCATCATTGCCACAAGCCGCCTGTATATTGTTATGCGGCGAATGCTGCTTTTAACAATAAATACATATTTGGGCGTGTAGCTTAGGTGCTGAAAATGCCAATTCACACTGGGCATTCAGCCAAACCTTATGCTTCGGTCAACACTGCTTATTTCACTTCTATTTTTATTTTCCTGTGTCACCTTTGCGCAAAGCATTTCTGTCACTGGCATTGTTGCAGACACTACTGAAAAGCAACATTTGTCAAAAGCTGTAGTGGCATTATTACGTCCGGCCGATTCGGTGATGATAAAATTTTCGAGAACATTACCCGATGGTTCCTTTTCAATATCTGCACCTAAGCCCGGCAAGTACATTCTGCTGATTACTTATCCCGGTTACGCCGATTATGAAGACTTTATTCAGGTGAATGCACCCATGGATTTGGGGCATATAAACCTGTTTACCAAAGCAGTATTGCTGCAAAATGTAATTGTACGTGGCAGTGCCGTGCGCATGAAAGGAGATACACTTGCATTCATGGCCGACAGTTTTAAAGTGAAAGAAGGTTCTACCGTAGAAGACCTGCTGAAACGCCTGCCAGGATTATCGGTAAACAACAAAGGTGAGATAACTGCCCAGGGTGAAAAAGTGCAAAAGGTACTTGTTGATGGCGATGAATTTTTTGGCGATGACCCAACACTTGCCACTCGTAACCTGCAGGCAAATGCTGTAAAAGAAGTTCAGGTTTTTGAAAAAAAGAGTGACCAGGCAAACTTCACAGGTGTTGATGATGGTCAAAGCCAGAAGACCATTAATCTGAAACTGAAAGATGAATTCAAGAGAGGATATTTCGGAAAAGTAAAATTGGGAGGAGGACTGCCAACGCGGTTCGAAAACCAGGCGATGGTCAATGCATTTAAGGATAAACGCAAGCTGAGTTTCTATGGCATTGCAGCCAATACACCCAACAACTCATTGGGTTGGAGTGAGGAAAACCAGTTTGGTGGCAACCTGAATAATGATGTGCAGGTAAGTGAAGACGGTGGCGTTACTATCTGGAGCCAGAGCGATGAGTTTGGTGGAACAGGTGCATATTATGGCGAGGGGCTACCCACCAGTTGGTCCTTAGGAACGAGTTATGGAAACAAGTGGGATAGCAGCCGCAGTAATGTTACAGGTGCATACCGGTACCAGCATATGAAAACTGAAGCGAACACTACAAACTATACGCAATATATTTTGCCCGACACGCAATACTTCAACAATCAAAAAGGCCAAAGTATAGCCACCCGCTGGCGGCACAAGGCATCAGCCAAATCTGAATTGTTTATTGATTCTTCTCAGTCCCTGACAATTATGGCATCAGGTTCATACGGTGAAAGCGATTTACACAATAAGTTTTTAAGCGAAGCTCTTACAAGCAAGCAAGTGCCTGTGAACACAAGCGAAAGAAGTACTTCCTCAAAAGGCATGCAATCGCAATTCAATGCAACTGCTCTGTGGAAATATAAGTTCAAGAAGAAAGGCAGAACATTATCAGCAAGTTTGCAGCAACAGTTTAATGAGAATGATGCCGATGGATACCTGCTTACATACAACCAGTTTTATACTGATGGGCAATTGTTGAAAAAAGATACCATCGACCAAAAAAAGACAAACAATACAAATGGAACCACATCAGGAACAAGAATTGCATATACGGAACCTTTGAGCAAGAATGCTATTGTTGAATTCAGTTATGGTTACAATATTTCCAACAGCCACCAGGAGCGACTAAGCTACGACAAGGTAGATGGCAAGTATGATGATTTGAATAAGATTTACAGTAATGATTTCAAATTCAAAACGCAAACCAATCGCACCGGTATCGGCTATGCCTACAGTTACAAAAATTGGAAGTATGGTTTTGGTGGCGATGTTGCGTTTACCAACTGGCACCAGCAGGATTTGGTCAGGGATACGACCCGCAATTACAACTTCACCAACTTCTTTCCGAAAGCAAACCTGAACTACAAACTAGGTCAATATAGTCGCATCCGCATTAACTACAATGGAAGCACACAGGCGCCAACAGCCAATCAATTACAACCAGTAGCCGACAATACTGATCCGCTGAATGTGTACGTTGGAAACCCCAACCTGAAGCAGGCATTCAATCACAGGATTGAAATAAGTTATAATTTCTGGAAAGTGCTTACCAGCAGTGGCTTTTGGATGGGCGCATGGTTTAGCCCAACCTCCAATGCATTCAGCACCAGGGACAGCATTGATAACCTTGGAAGGAAACTTTATCAAACTGTAAATGTGAATGGCAATTACAGTTTTAATTCTTACATGGGATATAATTTCAAATGGAAGAAACCAGATATCAGTTTCGATCTGAGTTTCAATCCTACCTGGAGCAAAACGACCAATTTTGTAAATGGAGAGGAGAATCATACATCCACCAGCAACCCCGAATTTGGAATTAATGCCTACAAACAAAAAGATGAAAAATATTCCGTTTCATTAAATCAGAATGTGAACTATTATCACAGTGTCAGTTCTATAAGGCCGGATGTTGTTACCAAATATTGGACCTCAATAACTGGATTTGACGGCAATGTAAATATCACGAAGAAGATAGTTATCAGTTCGGAAGTGAATTATAACTGGCGACAAAAGACTGATGTGTTTTCCAACAACAACAATGCATTCATCTGGAATGCAGGTATTGAGACGAAGCTGATGAAAAAGCAGGATATGAAAGTTGGATTTAGGATAATGGATATCCTAAATCAAAATGTTGGATTCAGGCGTGATATTACGAGCAACTACATTTCTGAAAGAACCTATGATGTAGTGAGCCGTTACTGGCTGCTCACACTTAACTGGAATTTCAACAAAGGCCCTCAAAAAGCCGAGAGTGATAATTGGTAAAAGATTTAAATGCATATTTCTGATGTCATCAACAAAGCAAATATTTCAAATGAAAACGAATGACAATGGAAACAGGAAGGATATGTTGAAATGGTTGTTGATTACCATCATGTGCATGCAGGTAATATTTGCCAATGCGCAAGCACGATTTATTGCAACAGGCCGCATAGAGTATGAGAAAAAAGTAAACATGCACAAATGGCTCGAAGACAATTCGTGGACCCGCGAAATGAAGGATAAGATGCCTGTTTACCGCATTACTTATTTCGACTTGTTATTTGATAGTGTTCAATCAGTTTTTAAAACTGGCCGCGAACCAGCTGAAGACAAATGGAAAAACATGTGGATGCAGGCCGGCACAGAAGAAAATGTAGTGCACAATGATTATAAAGCCGGCATGACAAATGCATACAAGCAGGTGTTTGAAAAGAAGTTTCTGGTGCAGGACAGCCTCCTCAATATTGAATGGCGTATTTCTGATGAAACCCGCACCATCGCAGGCTTTGACTGCCGCAAGGCAGTTGGTCGTTTTTACGATTCGCTATACGTTGTAGCATTTTATACCGACCAGATTACCATACCGGGAGGGCCGGAACTTTACAATGGATTGCCGGGTGTAATTCTCGGACTTGCCTTCCCGCGATTTTACACAACATGGTTTGCTACCAAGGTTGAATTGGCAGAACCAAAAGCTGCAGATTTTGCCGTTCCAAACAAAGGGAAAAAGGTAACACGCCGTGAACTGATGGCACAGGTTAAAGATGTTTTCGAATGGGGATCAGCTGAAGAAAAGCAAAAGAACTTTTGGACCGTTGTACTTTAAAGAAAAAGGCTTGTTCAAACAAAAGGGGAATCCTATTGAAAGATTCCCCTTTGTTCAAGGAATTAAAAGCGGCTGCTATTTCAATTCCATGACCCATATTGTTTTTCCGGGAATAGTCCAATCGCCGGAAAGTCCAAACTCTGCATCAGTAATCACATCTTTCGCTTTTGAAAACCCTTTTGTAGTTGCGGAAAATCTTCTTGTATCTACCTGTTTGTTACTGTCATTTGTATTCAACACGCACATTACTGTTTGCTCTTTTGTTTTCCTGAAATAAACATACACGCCATCCAGTGGCAGGTAATCAATGGTAGTGCCAACGGTGAGAGCTTTCGACTGCTTCCTGAAATTGGCAAGTTTGCTCACAAAACTGAATCCATCGTTTTCGGCTGATGTTCTTCCTGTTGCGCTGAATTTGTTTTGTGCATCGCCAGGAAAACCGCCGGGAAAATCATTGCGCTTCTTGCCATCGCCCTGTACATCATCATTCTTCATCATGATTTCGGTACCATAATACAATTGTGGAATTCCTCGTATGGTGAGCAACAAACCAAGTCCCATTTTGTATTTCTTCTCGTCGTTACCAATAGCAGTCAGAAAACGGTCAACATCATGGTTGTCGAGAAAAATGCAGTTTCGCTTCGGGTCTTCATACAAGATATCCTGGGCCAGCGTCATCATCAGTTGGTTGGCTCCATCGGTCCAGCCAAAAGGTTGGTTGACTGCTGCAAGCATGGCGCTTCGCATGGGGAAATCGGTCACGCCCTGCAGGTTGTGTTTGAATGCCACATTCATGTTGTTGCGTGCAAAATAAGAGCTGCCCACCACGGTATTTGACCATGCTTCACCAAAGATGGTTATTTGCGGAAAGTCGGCCAGCAGTGCGGAATTGCATTTGTTCATAAAGTTTTCATCGCAGTATTTGTAGGTATCTACACGCCAGCCATCCACGCCAAATTCTTCTGTACACCATATGCTGCTTTGAATCAGGAAGTTTGCCATGTATGCATTGCGCAGGTTCATGTCGGGCAGGTGAGGAGTAAACCAACCGGCAAGTTGAACGGCCTTATCTGCACTGTCCATGTAGGAACTGAACAATACTTCTTCCCTGTGGTTTGCTCCAGTATAAGTGGGCCAGTTGTTGAACATATCAGCAAAGGGCTTGTCGGTAAATAGGAAGTGCTGGTTGCCCACATGGTTGTACACAGCATCCTGGATAATTTTCATGCCCTGCCTGTGGGCATTATCCACCAGGTTTTTGTAGGCTGATTCGCCACCATAACGTTTGTCAATTTTGAACTGGTTGGTTATCCAGTAACCGTGGTACCCACTGATACCTCCGGATGATTCCTGCTCCCAGGGCATATCGTTTTCAGTAACCGGGCAAAGCCAAATAGAAGTAACGCCAAGATCGTGCAGGTAGGGCAGGTGGTCGGCTACACCCTTGAGGTCGCCTCCATGATGGGCATTTGGGTTGCTACGATCGCATACAGTATCCTTGTAGCCTGTGATGCGATCATTTGATGGGTCGCCATTGGCAAAGCGGTCGGGCATAAGGAGGTAAACGAGGTCGGATGAAGTGATACCCTGCGCATACGTTTTTCCATTTCCTGCACGACGAGCTTTCAGTTCATAGGGGATGTTTATTTTTTTGTTACCATAAGTAATGCCGATGTTGAATGTGCCGGGTTTGGCGCTTGGTGCAATGGCAATATCGAGTGCTACATAATTCCTGCTTTCGGCCCTCGTTATTTTTTTTAGGGATACCCCCGGGTAACTAATGGTGGCTACAGGTGCAGCTTCATTAATGCCATCGGCATGGACCAAAAGTTGTACCTGGTTCCACTTCATTCCTGTCCACCAGTTTGCAGGATATATTTCGGCTTTTTGTGCTGTGCCGGCTAATGTGGCAAACAAAAACACCCCTGCAATAAAACAGAGGTGTGAAAATAGTCTTGTTTTCATCGATTTACTTTTTTGAAGTGCGTAAGTCAATTATGGCTTTTGATGACCACCCTTGCCATAATACCTGCTACCAACATGGAAGCGCCGGCAAGTCCAATTACACTGATGGCATTTCCACCCAAAACAGTCAAGGCAACACCTCCCATCAGTCCGGCAAAAATTTGCGGAATAGTGATGGTAGCATTAAAGATGCCCATGTACACACCCGTTTGCTTGGGTGGCAACGATGAGGAAAGAATAGCGTAAGGCAATGCCAGGATGGCTGCCCATGCAATGCCAATGCCAATCATAGAAAGAAAAAGCAGGTTCTTGTCTTTGATGAACATCATGGAAATCAGGCCAAGGCCGCCAGCAATAAGAGAAAACATGTAAGTGTTGCGTCGGCCAAATTTATCAGCAAGTCTGGTTAGCACCAGTGAATATAACGCGGCGAATACGCTGTAAGCCGCAAAGATTACGCCCGTCCAGTTGCCGGCTTCATTGTAGGCTTTGCTGGTTGCATCAGTTGTATTCCAGATGTTCTGCGCAATGCCCTGTGTTGTGTACACCCACATGAGGAACAGCGCAAACCACGAAAAGAACTGCGTTACCGCAAGCTGCATCATGGCGGCTGGTGTATTTTTCAGAAGTGTGAGGAAACTCACTTTCTGATGGTTTTCTTCCTCAGATAGGTTATTGTATTGAGCATACTCTTTTGGAGGGTATTCTTTGGTTCGGAAGGAAGTCCATAATACAGAAAGCAACAAAGCGCCACCGCCAAAATAAAAAGACCAGATTACAGTAGGCGCAACTTTATTTCCCGGTGAGGGTTCATTGGCCACTCCTGCGGCTGTAAGAATGAATGGAAGCAAGGAGCCGACAACAGCGCCTGCATTGATTAGAAAACTTTGAATAGCATAGCCTTTGTTTCGTTGCGAATCGGGCACCATATCGCTTACCAGAGCACGAAAGGGTTGCATGGTTACATTGAAGGAAGTATCCATGAGCAACAACATGGTGGCGCCAAAAACTAATGGCGGCAGGAGGGATGCGAAATTTTCGGAATTGGGCATAAAAAACATGGCTGCTGCTGAAACAAAGGAACCGCCAAGAATAAAGGGAATTCTTCGGCCCAACCTTGTCCAGGTCTTATCGCTCGACATGCCAACAATTGGTTGCACAATTAGGCCTGCAAGTGGCGCTGCCAGCCAAAACAAACTCAAATGGTGCGGGTCGGCGCCAATGGCCGAAAGTATGCGGCTTGTATTCGCATTTTGCAATGAATATCCAATCTGAACACCCAGGAATCCGAAGCTGATATTCCAGATTTTCCAGAAGGAGAGCTTGGGTTTGAGCGCAGATGAAACCGGGCTAGCAGAGCTGACAAGAGCGGCCATAAGCAATCGTTGTTGATTTAATCAT
This sequence comes from Sphingobacteriales bacterium, assembly GCA_037443285.1. Taxonomy (GTDB): domain Bacteria; phylum Bacteroidota; class Bacteroidia; order Chitinophagales; family Chitinophagaceae; genus Phnomibacter. The sequence goes on from JBBIOQ010000024.1 coordinate 17,093, forward strand.
TAAATATAGCAGATGCGCAATGTAAAAACTTTTTTCATGTTGTGTAAAAAATACACATAATAAAACAGGCAAATAAAAAGGGAACCATTTGGCTCCCTTTAGTCAAATTGTTGAATTTATAGTTGGAAGCCATCTGGTATGATGGCGCCTTTTTTCAATACAACCACGCCGTCTTTAATGGTGTACAGGGCATGGTCTGTAGCTTCCAGGTGTGGCCCACCAATGATGCGAACATCGTTACCAATATGGCAGTTTTTGTCAATGATGCAGTTTTTGATATAGCATCTTTCACCAACACCAATGTTGGGAGTGCCTTTTGATTTTGATTCATTGATTTCATCAATAGTTTCAAAATAGTCGGCTCCCATCATGTAGCAACTTACGAGGTTGGTACCATAGCCAATGCGGCTCCTGATGCCGATAACACTGTTCTCTATTCGGCTGGCGTTGATGATGCTTGCTTCGGCAATAATGGTTTTTTCCAGAGTGGTGCCACTTATTTTGGCTGGTGGCAGCATGCGAGCCCTGGTATATACCGTTTTTGCAGTATCAAAAAGGTTGAACGGCGGTATCTCCTGCGTGAGTGCAAGGTTGGCTTCAAAAAAGGAGTAGATATTTCCGATATCAGTCCAGTAGCCATCGTATTGGTAGGATGCTACTTTGTATTTGTCAATGGAATCGGGCATTATTTCTTTGCCAAAATCAGTGGCTTTGGCATGTTCTTCCAGTAGGAGGTCGAACAACAGTTTCTTGTTGAAAATATAAATACCCATGGAGGCAAGGTAAATGCGGCTCTGCCTTCTCATTTCCTCTCCTGTTTCGCTCACCCAATCTGGCAACAATTCTTTTTTCGGCTTCTCAATGAAACTTGAAATCATGCCATTGTCATCCACTTTCATAATGCCAAATTCAGGGGCTTCTCTCTCACCCACAGGTATGGTGGCTATTGAAATGTCAGCGCCGGTTTCACGGTGCTTGTCAATCATAGTTTGAAAGTCCATTTGGTAAAGCTGGTCGCCACTGAGGATGAGAATATATTCAGCATCATGCTGCTGAATGTGGCGGAGGCTTTGGCGCACCGCATCGGCAGTTCCCTGAAACCAGCCCGGGTTGTCGGGTGTTTGTTCGGCTGCAAGGATGTCAACAAATCCGCTGCTGAAATTGCTGAACTGATAGGTGTTCTTGATGTGCTTGTTCAGCGATGCACTGTTGAACTGTGTGAGTACCCACATGCGGTTGATGTTGCTATTAATACAATTACTGATGGGAATATCCACCAACCTGTATTTGCCTGCTATGGGAACTGCTGGTTTGCTACGTGTTGCGGTAAGGGGGTACAAGCGTGTACCGGCCCCGCCTCCTAAAATTACTGCTACGGTGGAACGTGCCATCTTGAAACTGTTTTTTCGGTTTGCGTTTTGTGTTGACAGAAATTTCACTTTTCCAAATTAGGGAATTAGCTCGTGTAAAGGTCTATATAATGTTGTGCACTTGTTTCCCAACTGTTATCTATTTGCATCATTTTTTTTCTTGCGGCGTCCATAATGTCTGGTTTTTCAACGTACCAGCCCATCGCCCTGTTGATGGACTCATTAACATCAAAAACAGTGGCATGGTTAAAGATCAAGCCATAACCAGCAAAGCCGGGTTCACCAATATCAATAACCGTATCGCGAAGTCCGCCGGTATTACGTACCATGGGTACGGTTCCATACCTGAGTGCATACATTTGGTTGAGGCCGCAGGGTTCTACACGGCTAGGCATCAGCAGGAAATCGGCCCCTGCATACATCTGGTGTGCCAACTTTTCATTGTAACCTATGTAGCAGGCAAAATTGGTAGGAACCATATCTCTCAAGTTCTGTAGCTGTTCTTCCACCTCGCTTTCACCGCTGCCAAGCACCAGGAAATTGATTTGCTGCTTGTGCAATTCGATGGATTCTCCGATTACAGTTGGCAAAATATCTGCTGCCTTTTCTCCAACCAACCTTCCAATAAATATGAATAGGGGCAAATCCGGGCTGAGATTGAAGGATTTGCAGAGCTTGGCTTTGTTGGCCGCTTTTCCTTTTTTAACCGTGCGGGTTGTGTAGGATGTTTCAATGAGGTGGTCGGTTTTTGGGTCCCACACTTCATTGTCAATGCCGTTCAAAACACCGTAGCATTTTCCTTTCTCATATTCAAACAACGCTTCAAGGCCATTGGCACTGTGCCTGAGTTCGTCAAGGTAGCTCTTGCTTACGGTGGTTACCTTGTCGGCGCACTTAATGCCAGATGCCAGCGGGTTAATGGTGTTTTGCCAATCGAGCATTCCTGTTTTCCAGTTGTCGTAAGCGGGGATGTAATGGCTACGTTCCCATCCCATCCAGCCCTGGTATTGGGCATTGTGAATGGTAATCATGGTTTTGATGCCACGCAACCTTTCGAGCCCGTAACAATACTTCATCATAAACGGAATGAGGCCTGTATGATGGTCGTGCACATGCACTACATCGGGGCGGTGCTGCCAGGTGTTTAGCCAATGCGTTACGGCTATCTGGAAACATAAAAACCGTTCTGTATCATCATCGTATCCGTATACTTTTTCGCGGTTAAGTAGACCGTCTATGTCAAGCAGGTAAAGGTCAAAACCTAACTTGTTGGTCTTCTCTTTGATTACAGCATACCTGAACCAGGATGCTCCAAGGTATGAACCACTTTCATGCACCAATTCCCAATCATTGTCATACAAGAACTTCGTACGGTACATGGGCATCACCACTTTGGCGGTATTTCCCAATTTGTTTTGGTATTTTGGCAAAGCGCCTACTACATCGCCCAATCCTCCTGCTTTGGCAACCGGGTAGCATTCGGCACTCACATGTAAAATTTCCATGCTATTGGTTATTGGTTCACATAAAAATAAGTAGCCGAAGATAATCGACAACTTCTACTGAACCGAAACAATTTAGTTCAAGAATTTTATTAATTGCGAGGGGCATTAAAAAATTTTTTGAGTTCGAAAAGCGGCTACTTTTACTCCCGTACTTCATCATTTTTTCACAAGTATTGCCACATGAGTCAACCTACTAAGCCAACCAATTATGGAGCGCTCGGCACCCTGGTGATGGTTTTCTTTTTCTGGGGTTTTATCGCAGCTTCCAACAGTATCCTCATCCCTTTTTGTAAAACGCATTTTCAATTATCGCAGTTTCAATCCCAGTTGATTGGTTCTGCATTCTATGGTGCGTATTTCATTGGCTCTCTTATTCTGTTTATCGTTTCCAATATTCTTGGGTATGATATTATTAACCGTATTGGGTACAAACGGGGTATTGTGTATGGTCTGTTTATTTCGGTAATCGGGGCTTTGCTAATTATTCCTTCAGCCAATGCAAACAGCTTTTACGCTATCCTTGGTTCTTTGTTTGTAGTGGCACTAGGATTCTCATTGCAGCAAACCTGTGCACAGCCTTTCGCCATTTCTTTGGGCGACCCGGCCACCGGCTCGCACAGGCTTAACCTTGGCGCCGGTGTTAACTCATTGGGTACAACGCTGGGGCCTATTATTGTCAGCTTCTTTCTTTTTGGTTCACTGGGCGAAAGAGTGCAGGATGTTACTGTAAAAAACATCAATAACCTTTACCTGATTGTTGCAGCTGTGTTTGCTGCTGTGGCATTGTTTTTCTATTTCTCCAAACTTCCTGAAGGCAAAAACGACGAGCCATTTGAAAGTGCCCGAAAGGCATCTGCCTCTCTGCTCTGGATTACCGGACTTGTCATTGCTATCATTATTTTCAGCATTGTAACTCCCATGCCAAAAATTGCAGTACTGAGCCTGATTATGATAGTTGTAGGTGGCATTCTGTTTTACAGCAATGGCAGGGCTGCAGCCAACAGCGAGGGTTGGGGTGCCATGAAATACCCACAATTGATTTACGGCATGATTGGCATTTTTGTATATGTGGGTGTGGAAGTTACCATTGACAACAATTTTGGTGCCCTGCTCAAACACCCGGGCTATTTCAATGAAGCAGGATTGGATGAAAGCAAGATTTCGCAGTACATATCACTGTATTGGGGAAGCCTGATGATTGGTCGCTGGACAGGCGCCATCAGTGTATTCAACTTATCGGCAACCGCCAAAAAAATTGCCACCGTTATCGTTCCCTTTGTAGCTTTTGGTGTAGTACTTGGGGTAAACCATTTGTATGGCAGCGATGTAAGCAACCTGCTTCCTTATGCCCTTTGTGTCGCTGTGGCTATTGTGGCCTTCTTCTTTGGCCAGGAAAAGCCGGTAAAAACCTTGCTCACACTTTCCATTCTCGCAACCCTTGCCATGCTTATTGGCGTGGCTACTACCGGTATTGTTTCAGTATTCGCAATTATTGCCGGCGGCCTTTGCTGCAGCATTATGTGGCCCTGTATTTTCTCACTGGGCGTGGGTGGCCTCGGCAAATACACCGGCGAAGGTTCGGCATTGCTCATTATGATGATTTTGGGCGGAGCCGTTATTCCTCCGTTCCAGGGAGCAGTTGCTGATGCCGCTACCGGTTTGCACAATTCTTATTTAGTTGCCGCTGCGTGCTTCGCTTTCCTGGCTTTTCTAGCTCTTAAACTGAAAAGTGTTTTGAAAAAGCAAGGGCTTGATTTTGACCAGACCGTTGCAGCCTCACATTAATCCAAATTATTCATTTAAACTCAGCATTTTGCCAACGAAAACTGTGAAAGAGAAACCTGAATTGATACCGGGTTACCAGCAAGAACAATATGCAGTAGGCATTGATATTGGAGGCACTAATTCCAAGTTTGGGATTGTGGACCCAAGAGGAAATATTCTTTACCGCGGCGCTATCAGCACCAAGAAATACAAGGTAGTTGACAAGTTTATTAATGAACTGTACAACGCTGTAATGCCTGCCATTGACTCAGTAGGGGGTATCGGCAGAATAAAAGGTATAGGCGTGGGTGCACCCAACGGAAACTATTATAAAGGAACAGTTGAATATGCGCCAAACCTTCCCTGGAAAGGTGTCATTCCACTTGCCGATTTGGTGACAAATAAGTTTCAATTGACTGCTGCCCTCACCAATGATGCCAATGCTGCTGCCGTTGGCGAAATGATGTACGGCGCAGCCCGGGGTATGAAAGATTTTATCATGATTACCCTTGGCACAGGTGTGGGAAGTGGCATTGTAGCCAATGGTCAGTTGATTTATGGTCATGATGGATTTGCAGGCGAACTGGGCCACAACATTATCATTCCCGGTGGCAGGCTTCACTGGGGCACTGGAGCACACGGCTCGCTGGAAACATACGCATCGGCCACAGGTATCAGGCTAACAGCCCTTGAATTGCTTGAAAAACATCAAGACAAAACCTCATTGCTGCGCAACATTCCTGTTGATGAGTTGGAAAGCTACCATGTACACGAATGTGCCATGGAGGGCGATGAAATAGCCATCGAAGTTTTTGAATACACCGGTAAAATACTCGGTATGGCGCTGGCAAATTTTGTTATGTTTTCATCTCCCGAAGCCATCATATTATTTGGTGGTCCAACCAAATCGGGCGACCTGCTCATGAAGCCGGTGCGCAAGTATATGGAAGAAAATCTGCTGCCCATTTTCCGCAACAAGGTGAAATTGTTATTCAGCTTGCTGAAAGAGAGTGATGCAGCCATATTGGGAGCCAGTGCCCTTGTCTGGGAACACAAAAAAGTGGAATAAGAAATAGCGTAAAAAAATTGAAGGGATTCCGGGATGCTGGAGTCCCTTTGTTTTTATTCAATTGTTTACTGGTGTTCTGCAATTAAAAACACTGCCGGCACAGGCCGCTGTCCTTCCTTGTCAGAAGGCGTTATGGTTTGCCTTCCGTTGATGAGCATACAACTGCTGCCACCCCCATCAAGGTTTAGTGCTTCCCAGCATCCCAACTGTTGCAAAATCAAAGCTTCCTGCTGCAGCGTGGCACCTTCCGCAATGCCGGGATGCCTGCCTTCAATTACCAGAATAATTAACCTTCCATCTTTAGTATAGCCCATTGCGGTACGCGGATGTCGATCACCTTCGCCACCAACAAACATGCGTTCTTCGTTGTTTGTAATTTCTACCTGCCCTTCCTGCACAAGTGTTGGGCCGCCTCCAATGGCTGTTTCCATTTTCCATTTTATTTTCCGGTGTTTTTCACCTGAAAGTGACTTTTTTATGGAATGCCATTCAGGGTCCGGATTCTTGCCTGTGGCAACAGAAGGGCCATTTGTTAAGGCATATGGGTAGCGCATGGCAGTATCTGTAAATATCCATGCTACATCGGCCTTTCGATGTTTGTTGATGCCAATAGCGCTGCGGGTGATATAATAATAGTTGGTAGTGTCTTTGGGCATTTTTATAACCGGCAGGTTGAACGCCAGAAACCTGCCCTGCTGAATAACAAGATTCAGATTTCGATTGTCGGCAAATGAAAAGAAAGTGCCATTCACCACAACCAGGGGCTTGTTTTCTTTTTCGAAATATTGAGAAGGAGTATATCGTTGGCCATTTCCTACTTGCGTGGAAAAAATAAGCTGATTGTCTTTCAGCAGCGCCGAAACATAATAGGCAATGTTGGGTTTGCCGTCGAGCAGGGTAGTGGTTTTGTAAACATGAAAGGTGAGTGGCAGTTTGCCAAATACAGAATCGGTGGTTTGCCATATCATTTGCCCTTGCAATGAAGCAAAGGCAAAGAGCATCCATCCAAATCCTGCAATACTTTTTTTCATCATCATTGGCTGAAACAAAAAAGCGTCACCGCTTAGGTAACGCTTTTGGATGTAAGATGTTTATCAGGCGATTGCCAGCCCTTTTTTCTCCTGTTGCCAAACCTTACGGCCATAACCTTGCAGCACATGGTTTTCGCTGTGGTAAGAACTACGCACCAGTGGGCCACTTTCTACAAAATCAAAACCCATTTCATATCCTGCTTCACGCAATTCGGCAAACTCATCGGGATGGACAAAGCGGTCAACTGGCAGGTGTTTGGGAGTTGGCTGCAGGTATTGGCCAATGGTGATGACATCAACACTTGCATTGCGCAGGTCTTCCATGGTTTGCAGTACTTCTGCTTTTGTTTCGCCAAGGCCCAGCATGATACCGCTCTTGGTGCGTATGCCTGCTGATTTCAGTATCCGGAGCACTTCCATGCTGCGCCAGTATTTTGCCTGTATGCGCACTTGTTTGCTCAATCTTTCAACAGTTTCAATATTGTGACTGATGACTTCGGGCGCAGCTTCGGCTACACGAAGAATATTTTCCATTTCACCTTTGAAATCGGGGATGAGCGTTTCTAATGTTGTCTGAGGGCTGAGCGATTTCACAGCCTTAATGGTATTGTACCAAATAGTACTGCCACCATCTTTCAGTTCATCACGGTCGACCGAAGTAATAACGGCATGCTTCACCTTCATCAGGTAAATGGCTTCTGCTACACGCTGAGGTTCATCCCAATCAACATCATCGGGTTTACCGGTGGCCACTGCGCAAAAGCCGCAACTGCGGGTGCAGGTGTTTCCAAGAATCATAAAAGTAGCGGTGCCGGCACCCCAACATTCTCCCATATTCGGGCAATTGCCGCTTTCGCAAATGGTGTGCAGTTTATGGGTATCAACCAGCCCACGCACATTGCGATAACTTTCGCCAATAGGTAATTTCACACGCAACCATGATGGCTTTTTGATTTTCTGATCTCTAGTATCGGGGATACAACTCATGATGTGGTATTACAAAAGATGGATTGAAATGTTGAAGACAAAAAAGGCTGCTATTTTCTTCGGCCAAATTCAAAACTCACAAAAACATTGGTGAAAAAATTGTGCGATGGAACATCCACCATAATGGGCATGTCACTAAAATAGTATTCACTCCGGACGCCGACTTGAATGGCACTCACAATTTCATTATAACGGCCGTAGTCGAACCGCAAACCAAGATGAGCATTCAGGCCTGGCACCACTTTCATTTCATTAAATCCTTTTGTGAATCCGGAACCTCCCTGCAATGCATAGGGGTCAAGAAACAAAGAATCGTTTCGGCTGCCATCGTCTTTATACTTTATGGTTGCAGGTTTGCCCGACACCGGATCAACAATATCAACGTAGTATGGTTTGAGCAACCCGATGCTTAATCCACCACCATATACTGCAAATACAGCCACGCCGTTCTTGTTTCCTTTGCCGCCAATCAGGTATTGCTGGCCAATGCCCAACCTGGTGAAATAAAAATTGTTTCGCTTGCCATATACGAGCGGGTTGCCAAAGAATATTCCATTGCCGCCGTCCTTGGTGATTTTTTGTTCTTTCGGATGTTTTCTTTCCCCAATCTCGATATTGTAAAGTGTGCCTTTGGTGGCAGAGGTTTTTTTGCCCTTTTCGTAGTAAGTACTCCAGCCATCGCTGTAAAGCCTGAAACCCCAAACCCATTGCTTTGCGTAAACAATAGCGCCTTCTTCTTCGGCCTTCACCATTTGATTTACCATTTCCCTCTTGGCAGCTTTTTTGTCGGCCTTGGAAGTTTTCTTTTTCTCAGGCTGTGTTTGTGTTTGCCCCATAACAATGGTTGCAAAGCACAACGACAAAACAGACAGCAGAAATTTGGAATGAGCCGATTTGAAAACGATCATGTACAGATGTTGTAGGTAACTGTAAATTTAGCCCAAAAATAGGGTATGACTGCTTCTGTTTCGTACAATGGGTCGTTAAGGTGCTCGGCTATTCACAATCAAAGTGGATCTGCCATAGAAACCGATGCGCCAGTTGATAATCGTGGAAAGGGTGAAAGGTTCTCGCCAACTGACCTAACCTGCACCTCACTTGGGCTTTGTGTAATCACCACCATGGCTATTAAAGCAACTGACATGGGCTATGAACTTGCAGGCTCAAAGGTGGATGTGCAGAAATACATGAGCAAGGAGCCGCCAAGGAGAATTGTAAGAATTGATGTTCAGGTTCATTTACCGGCACTCGATATTTCTGACCGCGACAAGGAAGTGCTGGAGGCAACCGGTAATGCCTGCCCGGTGGCACGCAGCCTGCATCCCGATATTGAGCAGGTGTTCACCTACAGTTGGGCTTAAGTTGCAGCAAGGTTTTTCCTGAGCATTGCATTGCCAATGGCACATTCCAGGCAACGGCGGGCATCGCAATATTCTTTCTTTAATTGAATCATTGCCTGGCTGTCGTAAGCATGCATTGCTTCCAGATGGTATTGCTCAAATGCTCTTGTGTATACATTTTTTTCCGCAGGCACCTGTTGCAGCCAGTTCAAAGCTTTCTCCACTTGTGCTTGTTCTGCATTCAGTTTTCCATAAGCAAACAACACGGGGCAAATGGCATTTATTAGTACTGTTTCCATGATTTGCCTGCCTACATGCTTTGGCAGATGTTCGGCCTCAATGCCGGGCTTGTAATGGTAATTCCAATAATCGTTGGCAGTTACATCCAGCAGCCGCCAAACCTGCTTCAACTGGTCGGCTTCGCGTATGCGTGAAAAGAGATGCAGGCTTTTATGAATTAGCATGGCAAGTTGGGCGAGACGCACCGAGGGAAAGTTGACCGGTCGTAACCTCAGGTAGGCAGGCGGTTTGTTCACCACACGCAAACCATATTTCTTTTGCAGAAACTGGTATTCGGTGTAAAGCATCTGGCAATATTTGTCTTCATCATTTTTGTGCAGCAAGCCAGCCTGCCCAAGCAGTAAAGCCTCCAGCTGATGTATTTGGTTTTTATGTTTTGCAAGTAAGGAAACCGGAAGCGAAACCGCAACCTGCTCAAAACTTTCACCGTTCACATTTCCCCCGAAATACCTGCACAGCAGTCTCCAGAAAACTTCTTCCCAATGATTGCTGGTTTGCTGCAAATGCTGTTGTATGCGATGCATTTTTTGCAGCTGCCGCTCACTCAGCATGCGGTCTTTCCAATTAGTGATAGTAAGCGTATTTACATGCTGCAACTGATTTCCGCAGGGAACTGCCTGTGTAGAATGCATCCATTTTTCGTATTGGTCCAACATCATGGCGGGTACATGTGGTTGCAATTCCAGCACAGGTGCATCGGCGTTATTTTCCGGCAAATCATGATGCCATACAACATGCAAAATCACTTTGTTGTAATTGCCATCGCTTGTGTGGCCATGCCTGTTCCAATCGCTCGTTTTAAGATGCAACTCTACCGGCCCCGCCCAAATGGTGCTGTCCAGTTTAATGCGGGCATTGGCAAAATCAGGGCCCTGGTTAGTGTTGTATTCGCCAGGTGCAAGTACCTGAACCTGCTGGCCTTGCGATGTGAGCAGTTCGTTCGGATTGAAATAGCGAAACTGCCAGATGTAATGAAGTAATCGTTCATTCATTTGAAATGCTGTGTCGGTACAGCATTCAAGATAATAAAATGCATGCTAATCTTCATCTAGCTGGCCCAACGCCTGCAGCACCTTGCTCACAGGAAGCCCCATCACGTTGTAAAAATCACCGGTGATGCTTCTGATACCCACCACACCAATCCATTCCTGTATGGCATAGGCGCCTGCTTTGTCATAGGGCTGATACTTATCAACGTAATATGCAATCTGGTTATCGTTGAGTTCGTAAAACGTGACGGAAGTAGTATCGTAAAAAGTCAATTCCTGTTTTGTGGTTAGAATGCAAACCCCTGTAATCACCAGGTGCGTTTTGCCCGAAAGCTGTTTCAAAATAGTAATAGCTTCATCTCTTGTTGCCGGTTTTCCAATTATTTGATTTTCCAACACAACAATTGTATCAGCTGCCAGTATGGGTAGGTGTTTCGATTCATCCATTCTGCCTTCTACCCATTGACGAAATCCCCTGCGCACCGCCTCGGCTTTATCCCTGGCCACTTTTGCCGCACAGATTTCTGGTGGTGTGTCCTCTGGAAAAATTTCATCCACATGCTTCACTATGATTTCAAAATCTACTTCGGCCCATTCCAGCAACATCCTGCGTCGGGGTGAATTGCTTGCCAATATTATTCTTTGCATAAAAGCGTTGCTTTTTTTGGTGTTTACCTGGTGTAGAAAAAAAAGAAAATCATGGATAGAATGCCTGTGAGCATTATCCATTTTATGAATCTGCTGAGTGTACCAAACTGGTGGGTGGTAGTAGCTTTGAAGAGATTACGCACTGCCATTACCAATGGTGCCATTACCAGAAAGAGGATGTAAGCGGCAGCCCACCACCATCCAAACTGCAACACATATACCTGCGTAATAAAAAGCAATGCAATAAGGACGAACAACCATGTGCCTGCAAATACTTTGCTGGCCGTCACGCCCCAAACAAGTGGCATGGTGCGGCAGTTTTCCTTGCGGTCGCCTTCCATGTCCTGTATATCTTTCACTACTTCACGCACCAGTGAAATAACAAAGGCGAAACTGGCGTATAATAATGCAATTCTCGAAAGCCTTGCTGCCGTTGCTTTTTCAATTACCTCCACCAGTTTGCCGTTCCACCACCCGGGCAGTTCAGCCACCAGCATTACAAGTATTACCCAGGCTGTCATCAGCGAAATAAGCACATTGCCAATAAGTAGTTGGCGCTTGTAAGTGGTAGAATAAACCCACAGCAAACCAATACATGCAGTGTTTCCAATGATGATGAAGGGATTACGCAATCTGTAGCTAACATAGGCACTCAGCATAAAGCCGATGATAGAGATAATCCAGTGCCATAGAATAGCCTGCCTGCGTGAAACCGCCCGGTCCACAATCATCTTGCCGGGCTTGTTCACCTGGTCAATATTGATGTCGAAATAATCGTTGATGATGTAGCCGGACCCTGCAATGAAAACCGAGGCCGCACAAAGCAGCCAGAACAAGTGCTGGTTCAGTTGAAGCGGGAAAGAATAGTAACTGCCAAATGCTGATGGTAGTACAATACAGAAATGAAAAAGTACCTGTGTGAATGCAATGAAAAAAAGATTGGGCCAGCGGATGAGTTTGAAAAAGGCACCAACAGTTTTCATGCGGTGAAATTACCGATGCGCAGGTATTAAAAAAAACAAAGGCGATTACTTCTGGTTGTCACGCCATTCGTACACCCAGTTGGTCTGAATCATTTCAAGGTGCCCTTCGTTACTTTCTTCACGCTTGCCCACAAAGTTGGGCAGCTGCAGTACCCATTCCAGCAGGTCGGTAAAACGGATGCGGTATATTTTGTTTTCACCAAAATCGTCACCAAATTTTTCGTAGAGTTTAATGGCTATGTCTTCGTAGTCGTTCCAGTGAATCGGCGGTTCGTAACTCATGGGTTAATTTAAGAATTAGACAATGTGGCAATTTGAAAATGAGCCAATGTTTATTTGAATAGGAACGGGGCTGAATTGAAAGGAGTTTCTAATTTTCAAATTCCCAAATTCCATCATTTCCAAATCAGGTTATTCTCCGAGGAATTGTGATTGGTCAGGCACTAAAACTTCAACAACACCCGTGCCTTCTTCCAGCACACATTGGCAGCCAAGGCGGCTGTTGAGCCTTGGGTTTACTGCGCGGTCAATAAAATCTTCCTCTTTGTCCGAAATTTCGGGCAGGTAATCATCACCCTTTTCAATATAAACGTGGCAGGTGCTGCATGCGCAAACACCACCACAATTGTGGTGCAGGTCAATGTCGTGGTCAAGGGCTATTTCAAGCAATGAGTCACCGGCTGCAATGTTGGTAAGCGTTACCGGCTCCAATCCCTTCTCTTCAAACTTAAAATGAATAGTGTACATATTGTTTTTGTAAAACGGGGCCGCAAAAATAAGGGTAGCCGCTTGGGGCTAACTTATAATTAACCAAATAATTGACTGCTTGTTTGCCTATACCGGGTGAATTTCCGCTTCTCAAAACAGCAAGATCAGCGGTTGGTTGCTAACAGCCTGATGCTTTCTGTAAATGCATTGTACAATTGCTGCATTTGGGGAAATTCTTTGAGCAAGTCCAGGTGTTTTTCCAATGTGGCCTGGTCGTTTCGGATGGCGGGGCCTGTTTGCATGGATGCGGCACTGTTGGTCTCAAGTCGTTCAGCCGTTTCCAGGATAATGGGCCGCAGCAGGCTGAAATCGAGGCCTTGCCGATTGCAATAATCCTCGGCAAGCGCAAAAAGGTGATTGGAAAAATTGTTAACTATTACGGCTGAAAGGTGCAGTTTCAGCCTCTCTTCATCACCGGTTGTTCTAACAATGGGAGAAAGGGAATTTGCGAAGACGGCCAGCATTTCATGGTTTGCTCCATTGTTGCTGTCTATCAGCAATGGAAAAGGCTTCTCCGGTATCCTTTCTTTAGTGAGACTTTGCAGCGGATATAATACGCCAATGTTGGCCCCAACTTGCTTGAGTATGTTCATTGACAATGCTCCTGCAGTATGGCATATCAAACCGCTTTTTGCTTTCCAGGAATGAGGAAGGTTTGCAGTTGCAGCATCACTCAAAGCCACCAGGAAAAGGTCAGCTTCCTGTGTAATATCAGACAAACTATCAACAGCTTTGGCATCCAGTTGAGTTGCCAGTGCGCTGGCATTCTGCAGGTGCCGGCTGAATACCTGCAACACACGGTGGCCCGCCCTGTGCGCCATTTTTCCCAGCACCGTGCCCACATTACCTGAGCCAATGATTACAATGTCCATTTTTATTATTAAGAATTGCAAGTAACGAAACCATGTTTTCTTTGCACTCAAATTTTCACGCACATGGCATTGCCCCGTCAGCTTTCCGCTGCTCAGAAAGTGGTACTTGAGTACTACAAGGCAAAGCTTAACCTAATGCATGTTATTAATGCCAGGTGGGCAGCTGCTGCAGCCATCGACCTGTTTCAACGCCCTTATGCCAACCGGCGTAGGAGTGTCCCTGCTATCTGGAGTGAGGCAAGGAAACTGAAACTGCTTTCCGGCGAAAACAAATTGACCGGTTACCATTGGCATTCGCCTAATGCCAAAGGAAAGCAGTTGCTCATCATTCACGGCTTTGCCGGAAACGCAAAATCCTTCGACAGGTACATCAGTCCTGCCCTGCATTTTGGATATGACGTTGTAGCCTATGATGCGCCAGCACATGGAAAAAGCAGCGGGTCGAGGCTCAACATTCTTACCTACAAGTGGATGATTGAGGATGTAATTCGGCACCACGGTTCGTTTGAGGCCTACCTTGCCCACAGCCTTGGTGGCCTTGCATTGATGATGGCGCTGGAAACGATGGGGCTTCAGCACCAACAGAAAATTGCACTGGTTGCACCCCTGGTGGAAGCTACTGCTGCCGCCGACAATTTTTTTCGGTTCCTGCAATTGCCCGAAGGGTTGCGGGAAGAATTTGAAAAGGAACTGGAATCCCGTGCCGGCCATCCGATGAGTTGGTTTTCCATGCCAAGAGTGATAAGGGCACACCGCGGCAAAGTGCTATGGGTGCACGACAAGGACGATGACACAACGCCTTTTGCAGATGTGAAGCCTTTATTGCTGGAAGAGCCTGCACACGTTGAGTTTTTGGTAACCAAAGGGCTGGGTCATAGCCGCATTTACCGCGACAGCCAAGTAAGAAACAGGGTGGTTGCCTTTTGGGGTGAGGCGAATGAAATTCACCATTGAGATGGCTATTTCAACCATTTTTAAAATCACTAAAAGTTCGATTTTTCCAACTTGTCCTAATATTGCCCCTTGAATTCCCGGTTGTGAGATTGCCTTTACACTATATGATTGACCGGGAAAAGAACCTTAATCTGTCTCATTACACGCACAATTATGGCTAAGAATTTATTGATTGTTGAAAGCCCTGCCAAAGCAAAAACCATTGAAAAATTTCTGGGTAAAGACTTCCAGGTAAAAAGTTGCTATGGCCACATACGCGACCTGGAAAAAGACGATATGGGGGTAGATGTTGACCATGGCTTTCAACCGAGGTACATCATACCGGATGAAAAACAAAAAGTAGTCAGCGAACTGAGGAAGCTGGCAAAATCTTCGGAAGAAGTCTGGCTGGCAAGCGACGAGGACCGCGAAGGGGAGAGCATCAGCTGGCATTTGTGCGAGGTGTTAGGGCTTGATCCTTCAAACACCAAGCGCATTGTTTTTCACGAAATCACAAAACCTGCCATTCAAAAAGCTGTTGCCAATCCACGAACAGTGGATATGAACCTGGTGAATGCGCAGCAGGCACGCCGTATACTCGACCGCATTGTGGGTTTTGAAATTAGCCCGGTGCTTTGGCGTAAAATAGGCATGCAGCGAAGCCTGAGTGCAGGCCGTGTGCAAAGTGTAGCTGTACGATTGATAGTAGAAAAGGAAAGGGAAATAAATGCTTTTGTTTCCGAAAGTTCGTTTGTGGTGAAAGCCATTTTTACCTCAAAGGACCTCAATGGCAAAGAAGTAAGTTTTTCCGCCGAAGGCCAGCGTTTCACGGATGCCAAAAAGGCCGAAGACTTCCTGAACAGTTGCATTGGCGCTGCCTACAAGGTAAACGACATACAAGTAAAGCCCGGCAAACGTAGCCCGGCTGCGCC
>JBBIOQ010000024.1:32593-41655 GCA_037443285.1 Sphingobacteriales bacterium
TTCACCACATCCACACTACAGCAGGAGGCGAGCCGGAAATTGGGGTATGGTGTGGCAAAAACGATGCTCATTGCACAGAAACTGTACGAGGCCGGTCACATTACCTACATGCGTACCGATAGCGTAAACCTGAGCGACACTGCCCTCGCCGATATTGGAAATGCCATTGAAAGCCAATTTGGAAAAAGGTACCTGCACATACGTAAATACAAGAACAAAAACGAAAGCGCACAGGAAGCACATGAAGCTATCAGGCCTACCTACATGCAGAACAGCACCATTGATGAGCAGGATGGACAACGGCTGTACGAATTGATTTGGAAGCGCACCATTGCATCGCAAATGGCCGATGCCGAAACTGAAAAGACGACTGCTAAAATTGGTATCAGCACCAACCTCGAGGAATTGCAGGCAAGCGGAGAAGTAATAAAGTTTGACGGCTTCCTGAAAGTGTACCTCGAAGGAACAGATGATGAAGAGGAAAACGAAGAAGGCCGCCTGCCCAACCTGAGTGTAGGGCAGCAGGTGCAACTTGTGGAAATGAATGCAACCGAAAGGTATTCACGTCCATCGGCACGCTATACCGAAGCATCGTTGGTGAAGAAGATGGAAGAACTGGGCATAGGCCGCCCCTCTACCTATGCGCCCACCATTTCTACTATTCTGAAGAGAGGCTATGTGGAAAAAGCCGACCGCGAAGGGCAAAAACGCATCATTCGTGTATGGAAACTGAAGCAGGACAAAGTGTTTGCTTCCAGGGAATCAGAAACCTTTGGTACTGAAAAGTCAAAACTGTTTCCAACGGACCTCGGCTTTGTGGTTACAGACTTTCTCAACAAGCACTTTGATAGTGTGATGGATTACAATTTCACTGCATCTATCGAAGAAGAATTTGATAGATTGCTGCCGGAAAAAATCAGTGGAACCGCATGGTCCGCTCTTTTTACGATCCTTTCCACAAAGATGTGGAGGAGACATTGGAAACAGCCGAGCGTGCCACCGGTGAAAGACTTTTGGGTGAACATCCTGAAACCCGCAAACCTGTATTTGCAAAGATGGGCCGCTTTGGTGCGATGGTTCAGATTGGTAGTACAGAGGAAGATGAAAAGCCTTTATTTGCAAGCCTTCGGTCTGGTCAGAGTATTGAAACCATTACCCTTGAAGAAGCCCTTGAACTGTTTAAGTTGCCCTTTTCACTCGGAGAGTACGAAGGCAGGGAAGTAAGTGTGGGTATTGGCCGCTTTGGTCCTTATGTAAAACATGGCGATGAATTTGTTTCGCTGGCAAAAGGTGAAGACCCGCTTGCCATTGATATGGAAAAGGCCAAGCAAATCATTGGTCAGAAAAAACAGGCCGATGCTCCGATTGCTCAGTATGAAGGCAAGCCGGTGACAAAAGGCAAGGGCCGTTTTGGTCCGTTTATCAAATGGGATGATTTGTACATCAACATCCCACGTGCATACAATTTTGACACCCTTTCGCAAAAGGATTGCGAAGAACTCATCCTGAAGAAAATCGACAAAGAAGCCAACCGCTATATTCAGCAATGGCCCGAATTGAAAATCAGTATTGAAAACGGCAGGTGGGGCCCATATGTACGATTTGGTAAGAAGATGCTGAAACTGGGCAGGCCCGGCAAAAGCAAGTTTACCCAGGAGGAAGCTGCGGCATTGCCATTGGAAGAAGTGAAAGAAATGATTGTAGCGCAGGTGCCGGGTGCTTTTGAAAAGAAAACAGTAACTAAGAAAGCTGCTGCAAAAAAACCAACCACTAAGAAAGCAGTTGTCAAAAAAAAGTAGCCTAATCGCTTAGAGTTCAATAACATCATGGGCTTTCGCAATGCGGAAGCCCATTTTTATTACCTGCTTGTATTCGGTACTGCTTTCGTTGAGCAGTGGATTGGTATGATTGAAATGGATGAAAACAATTTTGCTTTTTTCCGTTGCTGACAAATTCCTGAAAAGCTCCATGCTTTCCACCACCAATGGATGTGGAATTTCAAGCAGGTTGCGGTTGGGTAATTCTTTTTCGCTGAAAAACGTTGCGTCAATTAAGGCATAGTCCACTTTTTGTATTTCGCCTACAATGTCTTTGGACCAGCGTTGCCATTTGTCTATGTCGGGAATGAACAACGCCTTTTTATTTGGGCCGCTGATGCGGAAGCCAACAGTCTCTGAAAATTCATCGCGATGCGGCACCAGCAGCGGCGTTACACTGATGTTATTTTCAATAGTTATGGAACTGTCTTGCTGCAATGAAATCAACCTGATATTGTTCAGCGAAACCAATTGGTTCCATGGGCCATTTTGTTCGAGAAAAGTTTTCATGCGGGGCATGGTGTAAACGGGCACTTCATGCGAGTTCATGGCCTCCCTGCCCAGGTACATCAAGCCTGTGTAGTGACCTATGTGGGCATGAGTAAGAAATATGCCATCGGGTGTTTTGATTTCTTTTTTGCCTGATTCATTATTTAGCATTTGCAGTTGATTGGTGAAATCAGGTGTTGCTTCAAACATCCATTGCTTTCCTGAAGCATTATCAACAAGGCCCAGCGATACAACCATCCTTTGTGGGTCAGGGTGCGCATAAAGACTCTTGCAGCAGGCTTTGTTGCAACCCGCTTGCGGCGAACCCGCATCCTGTATGGTTCCGAGAATGATCAATCGGCAGCCTATTGCACCCATTGATTGTGCTTCGGCATTTTCAATGAAGAAAATGCCGGAAGCCATTACAAGCAATAGCATCAGCCATGTGTTCAGCAGAAAGGTTCTGATAATTTTCATTTCTATTAATGCAGCTCTATAGTCTGCACATCCCTGATGGCTTTCAGGTTGAGCTGAATATGCTTTTCATGAGCTTTGGCTTTGAAATCGTGAATGATTTCCAGGATGTCATTATCAATATACACACTGTTGGTGCCGTCGATGTCAACCACACTATACCTGGGAATGGTATCGAGTACAGTCATCAATCTTTGTTTGTTCAAAAAACTTACATTGAGTGCAAGGGTAATTTCGAAATGTTTGATATTGCCTTCATGTTTTTCTTTCAGCACAAACCCGGCGCGGTAAGTGTGTTTGATGAGGAAATATATTGCAAAGCCAATGCCAATGCAAACGCCGATGAGCAGATCGGTAAACAGGATAGCTACCACCGTTATGAGGAAAGGCATAAACTGTTCGCGGCCTTGTTTGTACACGCCCATAATCATTGAAGGCTTTGCCAGGTTGTAGCCGGTGCGAATGAGGATGACAGCCAGCACGCAGTAGGGTATGAGGTTGAGTGCAGGAATAGCAAATAGAATAGCCAGCAAAATCCAAAGACCATGTGCTACAGCCGATAGTTTTGTTTTGCCACCTGCCTCCGCATTTGCCGAACTGCGCACAATCACTGCAGTAATGGGTAATCCACCCAGCAATCCACTCAGCAGATTCCCGGTTCCTTGCGCTACCATTTCCCTGTTCTGCGGTGTTATGCGGTTGAAGGGGTCGAGTTTGTCGATGGCTGTTACACTCAGCAGTGTTTCGAGAGATGCTACAAAACAAATCACCACTGCATTTTTCCAAATGTTTGAATCGCCTTTCAGTGTAGCAATATCCGGCAGGTTAATTTGTTTCAAAACATCCCTGGGAATTTGTACAAAATGTGGTGGCTTCAGGTGCAGGGCAGGAATGTAGTTTGCTATCACCTATGCAAGTAGTGTTCCGGCAATCACCAGGAAAAATGAAGCAGGAAGCAGTGTTTTCTTTTTGCCAATTGTTTTTTGCCATACAGCGAGAAGGGCAAATGAAATAACTGAAAGGCTGACAATTCCCCGGGAAGTTTGCCGGTAAAAATCAGTAATGCCCGAAAAACCATGTTCAAAAGTGAATATGTTGAACAATTCCTTTCGCCAGAAATCAGGTTTTTCATAACCCAGAAGCAACGGAATTTGTTTTGACATCAGCAGGATGCCAATGGCAGCAAGCATTCCTTTGATTACGGCAGATGGTATGAAATGTGTAAAGCCACCCAACTTGAATGCACCCAACAAAATTTGCAGCAAGCCTGCTATTGAAAGAGCAAGAAAGAAAGCGGTAATGTTGCCTGAAGTTGCGATAGCAGCAGCGCAGATGGCGGTAAGGCCTGCCGCCGGTCCACTAACACTGAGTTCAGATCGTGAAATGATGGGGATGACCATTCCTCCGATGATACCAGCCAGAAGCCCGGAAAAAACCGGTGCATTGCTTGCCAGCGAAATACCTAAGCAAAGCGGAAGCGCCACAAAAAAACTGTGATGCTTGCCCTCAGGTCGTGTTTTCGAAAGGACAATAGGTAATAGTGTGTTTGGCGATTAATAATCTTCATTGCAGGCGTTTAAGTGCCAAAGTTATTGAGCATGAAGGTTTTTGACCGTTTAAATTCCGCACAGCATTGTTTGTATTTGTTATTTTCAGCATATGGAAACAACGAACGCCACAGGCACTATTGCAGTTGCCGCATTTCATTCGCGAACCATGGTGATGCCTTTTTGGATGGGTATCATGCTCATTACATGGGTAACTACTGGCGCAATATTTGTAGGTATTCTTGCAGGTCTGCCAGTGGTTCTGAACATGGCATTATTCATGGGACTCATGGTTTTCACCATCAGTTTATTATCGGGTGAAGCCGACTATGAAGTGCATCCGCATGGAGTGGTACAAAAGCTTCAATCATTGCGTTGGGCCCCCATAAAGTTGTGGAATCTGCAGAGGAATTTTACATGGAATGATGTGAAGTGGTACCAGCGTGGTGAGGAAATGTCGCGGTCGCTAACACGTTACCAGTTTCTGAAAATAAAACTCCACAAGTGGCCCTACAAACTCACACTAACTGATTTGAATAGTGACCAGAAATTGTTAGCTGAATTTTGCGAAGTGTTCGAGCGGTATGCTTTGGGCAATACAAATGTCATAACGCGTAGTGGCTCGGGAGTTGAAGGCCGCAATATTGAAAACCAGTTTCCTGCTATAAAACGCAAACCCGATTTTTATAAAACAGCTTTCGCAAAAATTGTGTTCTTCCTGCTCCTGTTTTTCTTCCTAATCATTGCTGTGGCCATGGTGCTCACCAACAATTACCGCACCACCAATTTGCTGCGCATCGCCATTGTCATTGTACCCGGCCTTTGGTATTTCTGGCATCGCATTCAGAAAAAAAAGGACGCCAACAATAATCAGTAATTGACCTTTTCATACAAATGAAAAACCACCTGCTTTATGAAAAGTGGTGGCTAATTAAATGAAAGTGAATAGTGGCTTAAAAATGCTCTTCCAGTAACAATGTTCCACTTGCCGAAAAAGTGGTTTCCCATTTTACTGAGCCAATAAAGAACTGGGCTTTGTAATTGCTATTGATGAGTTTCCATTGAACACCGGAAACTCCTGTGTAGCGGGAATTGAAAACACTGATGACTGCAGCAGGAACAGCTGAGGCGGCAATGTTGTTACCTCCACCACCGTTCGGGTTGTCTTCGGTTTGAGGGTTGCTGGTATTGATGGTTTTTTCGCAGCTAACAGCTAGAAAGCAAGTGGCGGCAAGCATCATGATTACAATAAGTTTTTTCATGGTTGCAGATTTGTGTTGATTGATTGCGCCAAATTATTTTAGAACTTCGGCAACCTGCGTACGCACTACACCCAACAAAGAATTTCAGTAGCTGAACAGGGATTTTAGGAAAGAAAATGAAGATTTCAATCAACATTTTTTTGCAATCAGTAACATTTTGAGGGCTTCTTACGTATTGAATTGAAACTTCCTTATGAAAATAATTCTTTCCGGTTTCCTGGTTTTCATTTTGGCATCACAAAGCTGGGCTCAGAAAACGGTTTATGACCAAAATGCAGTGAAGCACCCGGTCAGCAGTTTTCATGCCATAGATGCATCCACAGGTGTTGAAGTGCTGATTGCTCCCGGCGATGAAGAAGCGCTTGCCATCAGTGTTGCCGACAATTCCATGGCAAAGGATGTGCATGCAACCGTTGATAATGGTGTGTTGAAGATTTATGTGGAAACGGATTGGAAGGTTTGGAACTATCCAAAGAATTTTAAGGTGAAGGCCTATGTTTCATACAAACAACTTGATGAACTGAAAGCCAACAGCGGTGCGAGTATTGAAGGCGAAGTGAAACTGGCAAACCTGAAGGTGAAAGTGAACAGTGGCGGCCGCACTGATCTCAAAGGCACTGTTGACAAACTTGTGGTGGAGACCAACAGCGGCGGTATTTTCAAAGGCTATGATCTTGTTGCAAATTTCCTTGAAGCCGAGGCCAGCAGCGGTGGCAATGTGAAGGTGACTGTGAATAAGGAGGTGAAGGCTGAAGCCAGCAGCGGTGGCAACATTCGCTACAAAGGCGAAGCTGTTATTCGTGATATCGACATCAGCAGCGGCGGTTCTGTAAAGAAAGAGAAGGATTAATTTTTATGCAGATGCAAAATCAAATTTGTGTCCGCAATGTCTATTCCCAAACCACTGTTTTGCCAAAAGGCATCAATGAAATTTCAACTAGTTTGAAATGCTGTTGTCCCCAGGGAATTCCAACTATTGTCAATGAAAGCAACAGCCCCATTACCAAATGCACCATTGCTGTGTAAAGTCCTCCGCATACTACCCAGATAATATTGCATAACAAGCCAAGACACCCGGTATCCTGCGTATCACTCACCACTTTTTTGCCAAATGGCATCAGCACAAGGCCTGCAATTTTGAAGCACTGCAGTCCCCAGGGTATACCGAAAATGGTAGCGCAGAGGATGATACCACCAAACAGGTAGCCAAAAGCAGCCATAAGTCCACCAAACAAAAGCCAGACAAGATTTCCGAAAAGATTCATTGCATGCAAGGTACTTGCAATTAGAAAATTGCATGTCGCCATTTATCAAAATTGGCATCACAAACCTTTCGAGCAGAAATTGATTCTATTGAAATAGGGGTTTCTATTTTGCAGGCTTGCTGTCCAATATTTCCACTTCAAAAACAAGGATGCTGTTGGGCGGAATTTTCGCTGCTCTAGTTCTGATGGAGTAGGCGAGTCCGGATGGAATAACGAGTTTTATTTTGCCTCCTGTTTTGCATTGTGGCAGGCCATATTGCCAGCCTTTAATCAAACGGTTAAGCGGAAAGGTTGCTGGGCTTTCCCTGGTTTGGTCAAACACTTTTCCATCAGCAAAAACGTAACCTTTGTAAAAAACAGAAACGGTATCAGTAACTGCCACAGCCTTGCCCGTTCCTTCCTTCATATTTGCATAATACACTCCATCCTTGTTGTTCTTTGCATCTGTTTTGCCCAATGCAATTGCTTCTTCTATCTGCTTTTTTTCTAAAGTAGCTTGAGCAAGGCTATCTAAGTGGGCGGTGAAATTGATGACAGGAGTTGTGGTATCATTGCCCAGCATATTTTTCCATGAACCATTCTGGCGCTGGCACCATGCTGCACCAAATTCAACTGTCAGTGGCATTTTTCTTCCTGATGAATAGGTGGCAGACGGTTGTTGAATGGTATTCCACCTGCCAGCAATTTTGCAGGTGCCTATCAGTTTCCATTTGGCTTCTTTTGGAAGAAAAATATAGCCTGAGTAAAGTGAGAAATTCTCAGCGGAATCGGATGCTGTGGCTATCATCAATTTGTAGTTTTCATTGGTATTCCAATGGTAGCTCCATTCCATTTCGCCCTTTTCGGTTGCATCAATATCAATGCCTGTTGCAACCACTTCGCTATTTTCAGGAAACTCAAAAACTACTGAATGTTTTTGCTTCTCTGATTCAAGCCGCAGTTTTACCACATCGGTCTGAATGCCGGCAAACAATTCTTTCTTACTGTTGATGGCGGTCACTTTCACATTGGCCAGTACAGCAACGGCCTTTACACTATCGGGCAAGTTCAGCAGTAATACAGAATCCGCGGAGGAGGCACTGGTGAGTTTCATTGCCAAAAGGCATAGAAACAAAATCGACATTTTTTTCATGTAATATTTTTATGGTTTTGTGTCATGTGAATGTAGTCAAATTCAATACGGTCAATTTGCAGTTAAAACCGCTTTTTCCATTTTGAAGGCTGATACAAAAAATCTTCGGTTAAGGAAAATGGATGCCCCACTAAGGCCGGCAACAAAGCCCCACCAAATGCCACTGGCGCCCATGTGCATGGGAAATGCCAGCCAGTAACCCACCGGAATGCCAATGACCCAATAGGCAACCGTAACCAGCACTGTGGGCATTTTTACATCTTTAATTCCCCGGCACAATCCGGCGCCGATTGCTTGTGTTGCATCACTCACCTGGAACACCGCAGCCACCAGCAGCAATTGTGCTGCCATGGCTACAACACCGCTATTGTTGTTGAAAAGCAACGGCAATTGATTTCTGAACAACACAAAACACAATCCGCAAGCAAGCCCGTATACAAGACCACCCACCAATGTGCTTTTGCCAATGAGTGCCAGCCGGTGAGGTTCGCGGCTTCCGAAAGCATGTGCTACCCTGATGCTGCCACCCATGGCAAAACCAACCACCGCCATGAAGGTGGTGCTGGCACAATTAAGTGCAATTTGATGAGCGGCCTGAGCAGTGGCACCCATCCAGCCAATCATGATGCCACTGATGTTGAAAGCGCCCACTTCCATGGCCAGCTGTAATCCACTGGGAATACCCATGTGCAGTAATTCATGCACAGTGTGTTTGCGAAATTTCCATGCTGTTTTCCTTACAGCCATATATGCAGCATAAGCTTTGTGCCTGTACACAATAGCAACCATTACCACACTGATGATGATGCGGGTGATGAGTGTTGCAAGCCCTGCTCCAAGCAGTTCAAGCCGGGGCATGCCCAGGTGGCCGTAAATAAAAATCCAGCAGAAAAAGGCATTCATCGGCAGTGAAATCAATGCAAGCAGCATGCCGGTGCGAGTGAATTCCAACGCATCGCTGAATTGCTTGAACGAAAGGAAAACCGTCATGGGTACCAACGCCCAACTCATGATAATGAAGTAGGGGACAGCAATGGGCACCACATCGGCATCCTGCCCCAAATGGTAGCGCAACG
>JBBIOQ010000025.1:0-2854 GCA_037443285.1 Sphingobacteriales bacterium
GGCGACTTCATTGAGACACTCCAGGAGGTTGCGGAGAACTATTTTCATGGAGAGACCATTCTTAAGCCATCGATCCGCATAAGTCATCCTGTAAAAGGAAGGATTCCTGAGGCGAAGCACAAACACGCAAAAGACCTGGAAGATTGGGAAGTCACCACATACTTTGATCGGATGATGTTTGTGATCGAAGTTGCCAGCATTAGTGATATCGTCAGTGGAAATCAGCTTACACTGACCATTGGTGGTGTCAAATGTTACGGAGATGACAACCTCTATGGCAGAAAAGAATCAGACCAGACATTCAAGATGTTTGCTGGCTTCAAGAACCGGGTTTGCAGCAACATGTGCGTTTGGTCCGATGGATTGGTACAAGACATCAAAGTGCGCCATATAGGACAACTTCAGGCTGCAATGGTCACGATGCTGCAACAGTTCAATGCCAGCTACTTTCTTAGAGAACTGAAGGCATTGCCCCAATATGGATTGACTGAACGTCAGTTTGCACAGCTGATTGGAAGATGCAGAATGTACCAGTATTTGCCGGCGAAGCAAAAGGAGCACATTTCACCAATCCTTTTTGGCGACCAACAAATAGGTGCTGTTTGCAGGGATTACTACAAGGATGGTCATTTTGCGCATGGCGATGATGGATCGATCAGTTTGTGGAAGATCTATAACCTGTTTACCGGTGCAAATAAAACAACCTACATCGACCAGTTTCTACCGAGAGCAGCAAATGCCTACGAAATAACGCATGAGCTAAAAACTGCACTCGATGGAACAGGCAGTACCTGGTACCTAAACTAAGCTTTTCAGTCCCCTAACCCCTAAGAGCCTATTACCTTATTGTAGTAGGCTCTTTTCTTTTTGCTCGATGTGGAATAGTGATGAAAAAAAAATGCATCAGGCAAAAACAACCTACCATCCTAATAGTTAACTTAGAACGAGTGATACGAGAGGAAGAAAATGCACTCGTAGATTGAAATACTATTACATAACCAGTCGGGTCACACTCACTGGTTCGATTCCATAACTATTTGAAAAACAACCTCTTATTGTCACCGGTTCGACTCCGGTATTCTCCACAAGCTTTAAGAAAGAGGTTCGCAGCAATGCGGGCCTTTTTTGTTTATCAGTTTCCATCACACATGCCGCTGGCTGGCGTCATAACTTTGCACTAGTTTGAAAAGTGCAATTTTCATAGTACTGATGGTCGCTGCTATATATCCGGTTTCTGCTCAGACCATTGTTGGAAACCCTGCGGTAAGGTCATTCGTTGAAGCCTATGACGAATTGGGAAAGTCGATGGTCGACAGGAATAAGGATGCGATTTTGGGTTCCCCCTATTTGTGCGACAATTGGGGTACAGGCTGCGTAAAACTCAGAAGCAGCAGGAAATTGCAGGGGTTTGATTTGCAATTTGACCTTGTAAAAAATGAGGTCTATTTCATTTGGCTAGGTAAGCCGTATCATTTTGCCGAGCCTGTTGAGGAATGCCAACTTTGGTACCTGGATGGTGACGACACACTTAAATTTTTCTTGCGCAGTAATTATCCGCCGATTCAAAGCAAGACCACCACTTCGCTTTATATAATTGAAGCAGATGGGAACAAATGGCAATTGCTAAACTATGCTTCCAAGAAGGTAGTGGATTACTATGTTTACGCTACCAGTACGGAGCGTAAGTACAAAAGCGTGGAAGAATGGTACTTATTTGATGTCGGTAATAACAGGATGATTCCTTTGGAACGAAAAATGAATATGGATTCCATTTCAATGGAACCCTCAATCAAAGCATTCATTGTCAAAAACGGCAGGCCAAAATCCAAGCCCGATTGGGAAAGGCTTGTTCATTTCCTCAACTCACAATGAAACTTGCGAATTGCAGACTACTTCAGTTTGCCCTTAATCTCATTTAGTTTCAGCAACGCCTCCACCGGGGTTAGGCGGTTAATATCAATGCTTTCGAGCATAGTGCGTATTTCATCAAACACTTCGCTGTGCGCATCAAAAATAGACAGCTGCATTTTGGGACCTGAAAGACTTTTCACTTTTGATTGGAGTGAAACAGTAGCTTGTTCATCATCCTGGTGCTTGCTCTCAAGCCAACGCAGAATTTCATTGGCCCTGTCAATCAAATCGGGAGGCATACCGGCCAGTTTGGCCACATGAATACCGAAACTATGGGTACTCCCACCGGGCGCCAGCTTGCGCAGAAAGATGATTTTGTTTCCAACTTCGCGGTTAGTGATATGATAATTTTTGATACGTGGCAGCTTCTCTTCCAACTCGTTCAATTCGTGGTAATGAGTTGCGAAAAGTGTTTTGGGGGCACATGAACTGTTGTGTAAAAATTCAGCAATACTCCAGGCGATGCTGATGCCATCGTAGGTACTTGTGCCACGACCGATTTCATCGAGCAATACCAGGCTGCGACTACTGAGGTTGTTGATGATGCTGGCTGTTTCGTTCATCTCCACCATGAATGTGCTTTCACCTCCACTAAGGTTATCGCTTGCGCCAACCCGGGTAAAAATTTTATCAGTCAATGAAACAATAGCCGCGGTTGCCGGTACAAAACTTCCCATATGCGCCATAAGGGTAACGAGGGCGGTTTGCCGCAGCAAAGCGCTCTTACCACTCATGTTGGGTCCGGTAAGAATAATCATTTGTTGTACCGATGGGTCGAGCACCAGGTCGTTGCTCACATATACTTCACCAGGCGGCAGTTTTCGCTCAATTACCGGGTGACGGGCTTCTGTGAGTTCAAGAATATACCCATCATTCACTTCCGGTTTTCTGTATTGGTAGCTAATGGCGTTTGCGGCAAAACAACAAAGGCAATCGAGTACGG